>JAJFHW010000233.1 GCA_021775385.1 Hyphomicrobiales bacterium
CTACGCACCAAAGCATTGATCCAAGAACATCGTTTCAGAGATACACTAGCCAAAACTTATCTAGAAGCGCGGCATATTCCAACAAACGATGCCCTAACAGGGCTATACACATATAGCTACTTCAGAGAACATTTAGATTACCTTCTAGAAGAATACCTTCCCTTAAATAAGAAGTTTTCTCTCATCACGGTAACCCTCGAAAACATTGAAGAAATCAATAGAGATTATGGTTTTGCATCTGGGGATCAAGTCTTAAAACAAGTCTCAGAAATACTAATGACGATCAATCGCGGAGAAGACCTACTTTCAAGAATTTCAGGTCGTAAATTTGTTCTCACTCTTCCAAACACCAATCAAAAACAGGCAATTCATGTTGTACAACGAGTTGAAGGTATTTTAAAACAAACAAAATTCATCTGCGAAAGTGACTGTTCTCCAATGACCGTCAATCTAAACGCAGAAATATCCGAATATGATGGTGAAGAAAACGCCGATGAGTTCTTAAAAAAACAAGACATTCAAAAAGATAACTCACCAGAGCAAGTCACAGAAAAAACCGCAGAAGAAAACAAAGAAGAAAACACAGAAGAAAACACAGAAGAAAACGCTGCATAAACTAAACTTCAACCTGAGCTGATAATTGCACCAACCGCTCGATTAATTCAATAACACCAGCAATCCGCTCATCATCATCTTCCCACTTATCTTTAAAGGTCAATTTATGGTTGGCCTGTAATTTTACTTTAGAAGGCTGCTCTGCCACAAACTCAATTAAACCGCCAGGGTTAGAGAACTTATTACGATGGAATGAAACTTGCGCCCCCATTGGCCCAGCATCAATGGTTGCAACACCGCATTTTTTACAAAGAGTTTTGATATACATTATAGAAAGAAGGTGTTTCACTTCATCTGGTAATGGTCCAAACCGGTCATGGAGCTCAGCTTTAAACGCATCAATGTCTTCCTTCGTTGGTAATGTTGACGCCTTGCGATAAAGGCTAAGACGCAACTGTAAATCTTTCACATAGCTTTCCGGAATAAGCACAGCTGTTCCAACCTGAATAACAGGTGTCCAGTCTTCTTCACGCTCAGCACCACCGCCATGTTTCAAATCTTCAATCGCTTCTTCAAGCATAGATTGATAAAGCTCATAGCCAATTTCACGAATATGACCAGATTGCTCCTCACCAACCAAATTACCCGCACCGCGCATATCAAGATCATGTACAGCTAATGTAAATCCAGCCCCAAGAGTATCCAGAGACGCTAAGATTTTTAGCCGTTTTTCAGCGGCTGATGTCAGCGCTTTATTCACCGGTGTCGTCATATAGGCATACGCTCTCGTCTTCGAACGCCCAACGCGGCCTCTTAATTGATAAAGTTGTGAGAGACCAAAATGATCAGCCCTATAAATAATCATTGTATTCGCAGTCGGGATATCCAAACCAGATTCAATAATTGTGGTTGAAAGCAAACAATCATATTTCCGGTCATAAAAAGCATTCATCACATCTTCAAGTTCACCAGCCGGCATCTGACCATGCGCGCGCGCTACACGAATTTCAGGCACATGCTCTTTAAGTAAACTTTCCGCTTCATCCAAATCACTCACCCGTGGGCAAACAAAAAAGCTTTGCCCACCTCTAAAACGCTCACGAAGGAGCGCATTACGAATTACAACCGGGTCAAACGGGCTCACATAAGTGCGAACTGCTAAACGGTCAACAGGCGGCGTCGTGATCAGCGAAAGATCCCGCACCCCTGTTAAAGACATTTGCAATGTACGCGGGATCGGCGTTGCTGACAGAGTGAGCACATGCACATTATCTTTAAGCTCTTTTAATCGCTCTTTATGTTGCACACCAAAATGTTGCTCTTCATCAATGATCAATAGCCCAAGGTTATGAAAATCAATAGATTTACCAAGCAAAGCATGCGTACCAATGACGATATCAACTTGGCCCTCCTTCAAGCCCTCTTTCGTTTCACGTAATTCTTTATGAGAAACTAAACGAGAGGCATGACCTATCTTCAATGGCAACCCCTCAAACCGACTGGTGAAGCCTTGATAATGTTGACGGGCTAAAAGGGTCGTTGGAGCAACAATAGCAACTTGTGCCCCGTTCATAGCAACAATGAATGCGGCCCGCATTGCAACTTCGGTTTTCCCAAAACCAACATCACCGCATATCAAACGGTCCATTGGTTTACCAGAACCCAAGTCATCCCTAACAGCCTCAATACTAGAAAGCTGGTCTTCTGTTTCATCAAAAGGAAAACGCGCCGTAAATTCATCCCACTGATCATTCGGTACTTCATAGCTCTCGGCTTTACGAAGTGCACGTTTAGCAGCGATGTCTATCAGCTTGCCCGCCATATCAAGAAGCTTTTTCTTGATTTTAGCTTTTCGTGCCTGCCATGCCGTTCCGCCAAGCCGGTCTAATTCTGCCGTACTACCCTCAGTGCCAAACCGCGTTAGAAGTTCAATATTCTCAACTGGCAGATAGAGCTTGTCACCTCCATGATAAACCAATTCCAGACAATCATGCGGAGCTCCCACAGCAGTGATAGTCTTCAGCCCGATAAATTTACCAATGCCGTGCTCATTGTGAACAATCAAATCTCCAATAGAGAGCGTTGACGCTTCTTTTAAAACATCAGCATCACTTTTACTCCGGCGTTTTCTGCGCACCAAACGATCACCGAGAATATCCTGCTCACCAATAATCAAACAGTCATCTGACTCAAATCCAGCCTCAAGCCCAAGCACGATGAAACCAACAACACCTTTTGAGAGTGCCTGCGCCTCCTGCCAGTTTTCACATTTCTCATGCGCTTCTAAACCAGCGTCTTGCAATAAATTTATCAATCGCTCTCGAGACCCGCTTGACCAAGCCGCAATCAAAATTTGTTTGCCCTTACCGTGTCGGTCTTTAATTTTACGAACAACAGAATTAAAAAGTTCAGAGCGTTCATCACGGCGCTCAACAACAAAATTAATCCCTGCCTTCCCTTCAAGGGAATAAAGCTCATCAAACCGCTCATCGCGATCTAAATCAAATGGGCTAAGCTGCAGGTAAGAATATTTATTCTCAAAACCTTGCCATTCTTTCCTTGTTAAAAACAACTGCTCAACTGGCACAGGGTTGTAAGGTGGCGCTCCAAAATTTTGCACTTCTAGCGCTTGTTTTCGAGCTTCAAAATGCTCATCAATCTGATCAAAATGAGCAAGGATAGCACCCGAAATATCAGCTTCTTCCGAAATAATCGGATCAGATACATAGTCAAATAAACAATCTAGTTTCTCATGAAAGAAACTGAGCCAATGTTCTTGCCCCTGAAAACTTTGCCCCTCACTAACCGCATCATAAAGTGCATCACTACGCTGAGGCGCACCAAAATGTGCAAGGTAGCGTTTACGAAATGATGCGCGAGCATCGGCACTAAAGTCAACTTCACTCACAGGTAACAAAGTAACCCTGTTAAGCTTATTCGTCGTGCGCTGTGAGCCAGCATCAAACTGACGGATGCTCTCTAATTCATCGCCCCAAAAATCAAGTCGAACAGGCTGCTTATACCCAGCTAGAAACAAATCTACAATACCACCTCGAACGGCAAACTCACCCTTATCAATCACCATTTCAGAGCGCATATAACCCATAGCTGAAAGACGGGCTAACAAACGAGCCCGATCAACACGTTTGCCCGGGCTTAAAATCTTAATGTTACTGCGAATAAAAGAACGAGGCGGTACTCGTTGTAAAAGGGCGCGCGGCGTAGTTAAAATCAGCCGCGGTCCCCGGCGTTTTCCTTTTTCTAATTGAGCCAAAGTTGCAATACGCTCCGCAATAATATCAGCTCGCGGACCAGAACGATCATAAGGAACACAATCCCAGGCAGAAAAACTCAAAACTTTTAAGGTTGGTGCAAAAAATTCAAGCCCTTCTTTGAGAGAAGCAAGTCTCTGATCATCCCTACAAACATGAATAACATCATGGCGACCATCTTTAACTTTTAACAGCAACTCAAGAAGGTCGGCCAATACAAGCGGTTCTTGCCCCTCAACAATACGCCCTAAACCTATTGAAAGCGGAGACATCGCTTCTGCCAAACTTTGTTTGACGCGCAAAAGAGATTGAATATGAGAAGAGCTTAAAGTCGTCATTGCTTAAAAAACATCTATAAGTTGAGAGTTAAAAATAAGAAGTAAGGGTCAACACAATCTATAACTTGTGAAATTTTTGTATTTCGACAATTAATTCTGAAAATTCGTCAGGATAATCAGATGTTTTTCCCATCAACCATCCTTCAATTTCTGGTTCTGAAAATTTCAAAAGCGTATCCACATGGTCAACTTTACTTTCATCCATCTTAGCAACGGATGCTTCTATATATTTACCCATCAGCCAATCCATCTCTTTTGTGCCTCGATGGTTAGCGCGGTAGATAAGGCGTTTTTGTTTGTCTGTTAAAGAGCTGTGCTCAACCATGAAAAACCTCAGTTTTTATCTTGTATATAAGGGGGTGCAGCTTAATATAGCTAAAGGCAAATAGCATATATATCACCCATTTGCACCTTGTTAAAACACCAATACAAACAAAGCTCAATAGCATTACTCAATACAAAGAGCGAATAAACAATACAAACTCACAAATCTAATCCAAAGGATAAACCTGTAGGTCTTATAAATGCGCCCAACAATTCTCCAGCCTCTGTTTACTGATGTCGATACCTTAAAAGGCATAGGGCCTCGTCTAAAAACATTACTAACCAAACTTATTGACCGCCCTGGAGAACTCAAAGACCCGCGCAAAATAGATCTATTATGGCATTTTCCAACAGGTGTAGTGGATAGACGAAATCGGCCTAAAATCAAAGATTTAAAATCAGGAGAACTCGCCACCTTCGACGCAACCGTCATTGCTCACAAAGGACCTAAGTTCAAAGGAAAGGGTAAATTTTCAAAAGCCCCTTACCGCATTAAGTTGGAAGACAGTACCGGAGAGATAGATTTGGTTTTTTTCCGCATAGACCCACGCTACTTAGAGCGCCAAATGCCCGTTGGAGAAATTAGATACATCTCAGGCAGACCAGAGCTATATGCCGATTATTTACAAATTTCACACCCAGACCATATGCTCACTAAAGAAGAATTTGATACCTTTCCAAACCTCGAACCTGTCTACCCGCTTACACAAGGTCTAACTGGCAAGACCTTACAAAAAGCAATGAGCCAACTCATCCCCTCCATACCAAACCTCCCAGAATGGCAAGACCCTGAATGGTTGAAAAAACAAAGATGGCCAACCTTCCATGATGCTCTCACAACTCTCCATCGCCCTGAAGAAATTGAAGATATCAAAGCAGATAGTTTAGGCCGACAGCGCCTGGCCTATGATGAACTATTAGCCAAACAACTCTCTTTAGCCTTAGTAAGACGACAACTTCGTGCAAAAAAAGGCAGGGTAATTAAAGGCAATGGTTCCATTCGAAATAAAATCATTGAAGCCCTCCCCTTTGCTCTGACAGGGTCACAGGAAATGGCCCTAGGCGAAATATTTGCAGACATGGCCAGCGACAATAGAATGCTCCGCCTGCTTCAAGGAGACGTCGGTTCTGGTAAAACCATTGTCGCACTCATGACAGCGGCCGCCGCCATTGAAGAAGGGCACCAGGTTGCCCTCATGGCACCAACAGAAGTTTTAGCCCGTCAACACATAGAAAGCCTTGAAGAGTTAGCTGACAAAGCTGGCATTCGTTTGGGTATATTAACAGGACGAGAAAAAGGGAAAGTGCGCAAACAAATCCTTCTCGCATTAGAAGAAGGTCTTATAGATTGTTTGATCGGCACACACGCCCTATTTCAGTCAGATGTTCATTTCAAAAATCTAGCCTTTGCAATCATTGATGAACAACACCGTTTTGGCGTTGAGCAGCGCCTTGCCTTACAAGCAAAAGCAGGACCCAAAGGTGCTGAACTTTTAGTTATGACAGCCACACCAATTCCCCGCACATTATTGATGACAAACTATGGTGATATGGATGTTTCAAAACTCACTGAAAAACCAGCAGGCCGCAAACCAGTAACTAGCCGCGTCATCCCAGTAGACCGCCTCGAAGAAGTTATGATCGGTTTAAAGCGCGCCATTCAAGAAGGAGCTCAAGCCTATTGGGTTTGCCCTTTAGTTGAAACATCAGATAAAATAGAACTCGCCGCAGCTGAAGAACGCCACGCCTATTTAAAACAACATTTCGGCGACAATATCGGCCTTATACATGGGCAAATGAAAGGCGAAGAAAAAGATAAAGTTATGGCGCAGTTTTCAAATGGAGCAATCCCCATCCTTGTAGCAACAACTGTGATAGAAGTTGGTGTCAATGTGCCCAATGCTAGCATCATGGTCATAGAACATTCGGAACGCTTTGGTCTTTCCCAGTTACATCAGTTACGTGGGCGTGTCGGCAGGGGTGAGCGACAATCATCATGCATTTTCCTCTACACCTCTCCTTTAGGTGCCACAGCCAAATCTCGATTGAAAATTATGCGCGAAACAGAAGATGGCTTTATCATAGCGGAAGAAGATTTGAAATTACGCGGCGGCGGTGAAATGCTTGGCCGAAGGCAAAGTGGAGAACGAGATTTCAGAGTGGCCAATGTACCCAATCAACAAGAGCTTATTACAGCCGCCAATGATGACGTAAAACTAATTTTACACAATGACCCTGATCTCACAAGCGAGCGTGGCAAAGCTTTAAGAAAACTGATTTATTTGTTTGAATGTGATGAGGCCATCAAGCTCTTTAGAGCCGGGTAATCCTGTCAAAGTTAGCCAGTGACGGACTATTCGGAGTGATCTGCAATCAATTCAGCAGCCTTTTGCTCAGGCACAACAAGACCAGCAGAAATAACAAGTTTTGCCCCTTCCTCAACAGACATATCAAGAATCTTAACATCTTTTGATGGCACAAATAATAAGTAACCAGATGTGGGGTTAGGAGTGGTCGGCAAAAACACACTCAGCATAGGCTCACCTTCAGAGCAAAGGTCTGCAATTTCACCAGATGTTTCTGTAGAGACAAAAACAATCGCATAAAGGCCTTTACGTGGATATTCAATAATACCAACATTCTGAAAACTATTGCCACTTTGAGAAAGAACCGTCTCAAAAATCTGTTTTATTGCACGATAAAGGTTACGAACAACCGGCATCCGATCAAGGACACTCTCACCATAACTCACAAGCGAGCGACCAAACAGGTTCGCAGTCGTTGCACCAATCACCATGATGATAAAAATTGCAAAGATCAATCCAAGACCAGGAATTGAAAAGGGTAGATAAGTTTCTGGGTTATATTGCTCTGGAACATACGGCTTCACCCATGAATCAATGAAATTCACAAATGAATAAACCATATAGGCTGTGATACCAACTGGTCCAACAATGATAAGGCCCGTTAAAAAAGAATTTCGCAATTGCGCACCAACCCGACCTGACTTGCCATCATCTGGCTGCTGCGTTAATTGAGCAAGACTACCAGCAGAAGCCCCACTATCTTCTTTTTTTGTGTGAGTTTGATTTTTTTTCGTTGTTTTTTTTGTCATCATTCCAAACACAAAATTAAAAACAGTTCAAATAACATAGAGCTAAAACTTAAGATAAACTCTGTACTTTAATTATGTGTGTATTCCTTATAATAAATCAAGGAATCTATTATAAAAAATTATTCTACAATAGAACAGCCCAAGCCCAAACGGGTTAAAACACTACAGGTCTTATTCCCCTTCTCACGGCTACGATAAGGCCCTAGAAAAACTCTATATTGCCGGCGTGAATTACCCAGATCTGTTTCAACGACCATAGCTGTTTTATTACCAACCAAAGACTTATATTTAGAATTCAATCGATTAACAAATTTATCTGCTGCACCTGCTTCCCCAAAAGCGCCTAGCTGCACATGATATAAAGACCTTGCCTTTGGTGTTGCCACTTTTTTACTAACAGCTGCAACTTTCGTCCTCTGAGCAGCTTTTTTAACTGGTGCTCTTTTAACTGGTTGTTTCTTAACCACTCTCTTTTTAACGGTCTTTTTTGCAACCTTTTGTGGAGTTTGGGGAACGATAGGTGTTTGAACCTGTTCAGCAACAATAACATCGTCACCTGGGTTAATAGGGGCGGCTTCTTTCTTAGTTTCACCACCAAAGATATTATTAAAGAATTTCCCAACAACATTCGTATTTTTAGGTTCTTTAAGCTTCTTTGGTGTCAACTTAACCGGAGAGCTCGTAGTCAAACCATTAACTTTTTTCAGCTGACCTTGTGTCTGTTTTTTATTCGCTTGAATTTCATCAGCCCGTTTCGCCGCCCAAGCACTATTAGATGGAACATTGTTTTGAGATAATGCTTCAGCCTTTTGTTTTGGAGGAAGAGCAGCCGTTTTAAGTTTTTTAGAGTTTTTCTTAGATTCATGAGAATCTAATGTAGGAATTTCTCTAAACGTAGAACCATCATTATTTACGCCAAGTCCTTGTTTAACACTTGGGTTTTTTACAACAATCTTTTGTTTTGGGTTGTTATTGTTAAACCCAAATAGGTTCTGCAACCCACCAAACAATTCTTGTGTTGTTGATTTAGAAGCTTCAACAGAAGTTTGCCTAACAGCATTATTGGTAAGACTAATGCCGTTTTTGGCAGAAGCTCGTTGAGCAAGCTGAATGTTTTTAGAACCTGCCAATTGACGATCTTTGGCTGCCAACGTTTTTTGTCCAACAGCATCATATGCAAGTGCTCTCTCAGCATAAAGACGGCGCAATGAAGAGCCTTTTAACTTACGAACCCATTCGGCATTAGAAAAATCGGCAATCGCTTGTGCTACCTTACCCTGATTACGATAAGCAATGCCTCGGTATAACAATGCTTGTGCGACCACATCAGCTTTAGATTTAGCTGCAATAATCTTGCTAACAGAGCGAACAACCTCTTTATATTTGCCTTGGCTCAAGGAAATAGCAACTTGGTCAAGAGCCGCATTTGCGCGCGCAGCAATAGTACCACTGGTTAAAACAAATAAACCAACGGTGAAAAAGAGAACACTCAATTTCATATTTTTAAAGATCATTCCCAAACCCAAATTATAAATTCACAATTAAATTGAGATTATTATAGTCTAATTCATGGGGCAAAACTATGATCCACGAGAACATATTAAGAACAAATTTCCAATAACCACAATTAAAGTAAACAATGCAGCTAAATACATAATTTTGTTAATCAGAGCCCTAAGAAGCCTATTTACAGGCCTATCCAGCAATTCTAGAAATGTAGTTCTCATCATAAAGGTATGATGTATCTCGGCAATTACATTTGCTCTAAGCTTTACCGCCACCTTGTTGCATTTTCACAACAAAGTTTAAGCACAGAATTGCAAAGTGCAGTTCGGTGTTATTTAAAAAGTTCTGGAATGTAAATTAAGAAAAATCTTAGGCCAATAGCTATCTAGGCCCATAAAACTCTTAAATTATTCAACCGTGACAGATTTAGCCAAATTACGAGGCTGATCTACATCCGTACCCATATGAACAGCTGTATAATAAGCCAACAATTGTACAGGAATGGCAGTAATTAAAGCTGTTACAAATTCATGGCATTCAGGTATCACTATGTGATGAGACAAATCACACCCCGCGCTATCAAAATTAGCATCGCTAATGTAAATAATTTGACCACCACGAGCAGCAACTTCTTGCATATTAGAGATGGTCTTATCAAATAAACGATCTTCAGGGGCCACAACAATTACAGGCATGTTTTCATCAATCAGCGCGATCGGTCCATGTTTCAACTCACCAGCCGCATAAGCCTCAGCATGTATATATGAGATTTCTTTGAGCTTCAACGCACCTTCCATAGCAATTGGAAAACTCATGCCACGGCCCAGATAAAGCACATCACGCGCCTTTGAAAGAGAATGTGAAATTCGGTCAATTTCATCTTCATTCGCCAAAACTTCAGAAATAAGTCGAGGCACTTCAACTAACGAACGAACAAGTTCAACCTCTTTAGCTTCATCAATTACACCGCGTTGGCGACCAATATGAATAGCAAGCGCAGCCAAAACAGTTAGTTGGCAAGTAAACGCTTTGGTAGATGCCACACCAATTTCTGGACCAGCTAAAGTTGGCAGGACAGCATCACTTTCACGCGCAATAGAACTTTCATTCACATTGACAATAGAGAGAATTTTTTGGTTTTTCTCTTTGCAATATTTTAAGCTCGCCAAACTATCAGCCGTCTCACCAGATTGCGAAATGAATAAAGCGGCTCCCCCTTCACTCATTAAAGGTTCTCTGTAACGGAATTCCGAAGCAATATCGATATCAACAGGCAAGCCCCCCCATTGCTCGATCAAATATTTCCCCACAACACCAGCATAATATGCCGTACCACACGCCGTGATCGACAAACGAGGTAATGTTTTAAAATCAATTTCAAGAGAAGAAAAATCAACACACTCTTTGCCAAGGTTAATGTAATGAGACAAAGTGCGTGAAATAACATCTGGCTGTTCGTGAATTTCTTTCGCCATAAAATGACGATGATTACCTTTATCGACAACAAGAGCCTGCGCCATAGAGGTAGAGATTGAGCGCTCTATTTCTTCATTTTTCTCATTATAAATAGTAGCTCCTTGGCCTGTTAAAACAACCCAGTCACCATCTTCCAAATAAGCTACCCGGTTTGTAAATGGAGCTAACGCAATCGCATCAGAGCCAATATACATACCAGGGCTATCTTCATCACCAAACCCTATTGCAAAAGGACTACCACGGCGCGCACCAATCATCAGGTCGTCATGACCTTCAAAAATCACAGCTAAGGCGAAAGCACCTTCTAGTGAGCTCAAACTATCTTGTACAGCTTGTTTCGGTGTTTTATTAGCTTTTAATTCTTTTGCAATTAAATGCGCTATAACTTCAGTGTCGGTCTCTGTCTCAAAAACAAACCCATCTTTTTCGAGGTCAGCGCGTAAGCTTTTAAAGTTTTCAATAATCCCATTGTGAACAACAGAAACACCATCAGATATGTGCGGGTGTGCATTCACTTCAGTTGGCTTACCATGAGTGGCCCAGCGCGTATGACCAATCCCCAGATTTCCAGCTAACGGCTCATCACCTAAGCGGTTTTCTAACGCCTTAAGTTTGCCCTTCGCACGCCTGCGGTCAAGTTTCCCATCATGTAAAGTCGCAATACCAGCTGAATCATAGCCACGATATTCTAGTCGCTTTAGCGCATCAACAAGGTCTCCAGCGACAGGTGATGTCCCAATAATACCGACAATACCACACATTCAATTGGCTCCATTTTCTCAAAATAATACAATCTACCGGTATTTTAGCCCCGATAGGGATTAACGCTTAGCTAAGTTCGCTGTAAGGTTCAAATCACGTGCCATTTCATAATATTTAAGGTTCCTAAGAAATGACATATACAATTACTGTTGTTTTTGAGCTGCTTTTTTATCTTTTAATCTTTGCTGACTTCTTTTAAAGCGAGCCGCCCATTGTTCATAAACTTTCTTCTCTGGGCGCGTAATGGCAAGAGCATCAGCAGGCACATTTTCAGAAATCACACTTCCAGAACCAATAAAAGCCCCATCCCCAAGTGTCACCGGAGCAATAAGAGAGCTGTTCGAGCCAACAAAGCAATTGGCACCAATTTTGGTGATATTTTTGTTAAACCCATCATAATTACAAGTAATGGTACCAGCCCCAATATTCGCATCTTCGCCAATTTCCGCATCACCAATATAAGTCAGGTGATTAATTTTAGCCCCCCTAGAGACTTCAGCTTTTTTAACTTCAACAAAATTACCAACCTTACACCCCTCACCAATTTGTGCACCAGGCCGCAAACGAGCAAAAGGCCCAACTTTAGATTGGGCAGCAATCACTGCACCTTCAAAATGACAGTGCCCGTAAATGTGCACATCATCACCAACAATAACACCAGGACCAAAAACAACATTTGGTTCTATAATAACGTCTTTACCAATTTGCGTATCAGCTGCAAAAAACACGCTCTCTGGAGCAATCAATGTCGCTCCATTCCTTTGAACTTCAATTCTTTTTCTATTTTGAAAAATACGTTCAGCTTCTGAAAGTTGCACACGATCATTCACACCAAGCACATCTTGTTCAGAGCAAACAGTTGCGACAGTTTTTAAGCCCTGTTGCCGGGCCAACTCAACCACATCAGTTAAATAATACTCTCCATTAGCATTATCATTACCAACTCTTTCCAAAAGAGATAGCATGTGGGTCGTTCTAAATCCCATAACACCAGAATTGCAAAATTTAACAGCTAACTCTTCTTCACTCGCATCCTTTTGTTCACGAATTGCCTCTAACTGGCCATTGTCACCAACCAACAAACGACCATAACCTGTAGGGTCTTCAGCTTCAAAGCCAAGAACTCCCACATCAGCTCCATTCTTAAGCTCTGAATAAAGACCATTAAGTGCATCTTTAGTTAAAAGCGGTGTATCTCCATAAAGCACCAAAACATAACCTTCATGAGCCTTTAAAGCTGGCTTAGCTGATAGAACAGCATGAGCCGTTCCCAGGCGATCTGTTTGAACAAATATTTGAGCATCTGAAAAAGAAGATTTAGCTACATCTTCAACTTGTGGCATATCAGGGCCAACAACAACTGAACATTTCACGGCCCCAAGAGAACAACCAAGATCAAGAACATGCCCAACCATTGGCTTTGAACCAATCGCATGCATAACTTTAGGATGTTTGGATTTCATCCGCGTTCCCATGCCAGCAGCCAGAACGAGGATCAAAAGAGAAGAATCAGTCATAGAAACAACATTTGCCATAATAGTAACAAACCCAAATTTAAAATTTAAAAACCATCCCTTTTTAGAACTTCTCACCTAAAAAGTGCAACCTGTTTTAATAAATAGCGCGTTTGATTAAGCCGGATGCCTTGTAGGCAACTGAAACACAAAAAAACAGTCAACCTGAAGGAGTATCAAAGAAAGTAAAATCAATACACGAAAGCTATTAATTTAAAAGAAATCATTGTTGAGCTCCCCCATATGAAACATCTTTACAACAGAGCAGAACAAACATGGATACCTATACAGAGCTAGATCATTGACCAAAACTAACGACTCTGAATAGGTAATTAGCTAATACCACATCAGCCCTATAGCTCACTTCTATAGAAAAATTTGATTGTGCAATCTGAAATAAACGCTTTTAGAGATCATTTATATGAACAAGCAACAAAAAACCAGCAGTACAGGATCTAGTTTTACTTCGTTCATATATATGAGCCTTTGGTTTATGGGCGCTATAGGGGCAATTGCCTATATGGCGTTCTTAATGGAGAACACCGATCTCAACCTAAAACCATTCGCAACAACAATTGAAGCAAACCAAAAATCTAAAAAAACTGAAAAGCTTCTAACTGACATCAGAGATGGTATCGGCCAAACAAATCACTCTTTAAAACAACTGAACGTAATATATTACGGGCTGGACAACCAAGTCGCTGATCTAAGCAGAGATGTTGAAGTTTTAGCGCTAAACAATTCAAATTTATCAAAAAAAGTACGCAGAATAGAAACCGCAACTTTACCTAGAACAAGTCAAAAACCACTTGATAAAATAAACATTACAGGATCTCTCGTCCCTTTAAGTAAAACCAGATCTATTGCTCAAAAGAAAACCGCGGCTAAAACTCAGAAAAAAAAGTCAGAATCAAAAAAATCAAAAATCAGCAAACCAGTTATGAAACCAAAAACAAAAAAACTTGGTAAAGCTGGCTTACAGCAAATCACACAAACTCAATTTGCAGTTTCCCTTGGTAATTTTCAAAACATAAAGCAACTTAAAAGAGCTTGGGCCAAATTAAATAAAAAATACAAATCAGCACTAAGCCCTTTAAAACCACGTTACATAACCATTGTTGTAAATAATCAGCCAAAATATAAATTGGTCTCTGGTCCGCTTAAAAACGCCCTAGATGCAGCCAAAATCTGCTTCCATCTTCAGCAAGCAAAAACCTATTGCAAACAAACAATCTACCAAGGTAGTGCAATTTAGAACTTAAAGTTCTCTTCTAAATTCAAAACGATTATTGAAAAATCCTGGATTTAAAAAGGCCCAAAGAAACTTCTTTGGGCCTTTAGTTTTTCACAAAACAGCAAGAACTGTTATTTTAAAGATTAGATGCATTAAACGTATCGCACGCTTTCATGTTTCCAGTATCATACCCGCGCTGAAACCATTTCATACGCTGAGCAGAGGAACCATGAGTAAAAGCTTCAGGCACAACATGTCCTTGAGTTTGTTTTTGTATATTATCATCACCTATTTTAGAGGCGGCTCGAAGCGCTTCTTGAAGGTCACCCTCTTCTAAAATTTGGTTAGCAGCATCAGCATGACGTGCCCAAAGCCCTGCAAAACAATCAGCCTGCAATTCCATGCGTACCTGTAATGCATTGCCTTGTATTTTAGACATACGTTGTTTCGCAGCCTGAACCTTATGAGCAATTCCAAGTAGTGTTTGAACATGATGCCCCACTTCATGAGCAATCACATAGGCCTGAGCAAAATCTCCAGGAGCTCCAAACTTTTGCTTAAGCTCCTTGTAAAAAATCAAGTCAATATAGACCTTTTTATCAAGCGGACAATAAAATGGTCCCATAGCTCGAAGCCCTTTACCACAAGCTGATTGTGTCGATTGTGAAAACATTCGTAATTTAGGTTCTTCGTAACGCTTACCAATTTGCTTAAAGATCTTTTGCCAAACTAATTCTGTTTCTCTTAAAACTACGGAGGTGAATTGAGCCAGGTCATCTTTTTTGACTTGAGGTATCTTAGAGTTGGTTTTGTTTAGTTTACTGTTCGACTGTGATTGATTAAATTCACTGCCTGTATCAGGCAGAGGTTCAACATCAAAACGAGGTTGTTGTTGGCGTTCAATTTGAGGTACACCTTGTCCCTTAGTTAGTTCTCTCAAAATCAAATTGGGATCGCACTTACCAGTAAAGTACATAAACGCAAGTAAGATCAGAATTGTCCAAATGCTAATTCCGCCACCCCGGCGACCAGGCATACGAATGCTGCGACCACGTCCACCCGGAAGTGGTATCCCAAAACGTCCACCTGTACGACCCCGATGATCCTCAATATTTTTACTGCCCTCACGGCCTCTCCAACGCATATTTTTTGCCTCACAATAAATTAAACACAACAACTTAAACACAACAACTTAAACACAATGCAATTTGGAAGTCTAACAACCCCAAACACCTCTATATGAATGAGGGTTTCTATCTATTACCACAGCTCAACGTTCTTAAACAGAGCCAGAAAACAATATTCAATTGGAAAACATATTAACTTACAATTCACACAAAGAAAATTCTAAAACACATTATTATACATAGAGAATTTTAGAAAAGAAAAACATAAAAAACTATGAAATTAATGGCGCAATTTTGCCCTAAAACTTTTCAAACAAACAACCAAATAAAATTAAACAACGTACAATATTACAGATATTTAATTTGAATATCCCTTTGATCTCCAATAACAATAGACTGGTCAGATCAAATTAATTCAGGCGATAAAAACGTTTCAATCGCTAAAAACTAAATTTAAAGGGGTTACAAATGAAAAAAACACTTACATCAATCACATTCATTTTAATGGCTAGCCTGCTATTTGTTACCTCAGTAACAACAGCACATGCTAAAAACAAATTTGGTGCAATCGCAATTTCTCCATCATCAAAAGCAATGGGCTGGTCATTCAATTACAATTCTAAATGGAAAGCCAATCAAGTGGCTTTAAAAAAATGCCGCAAATACGCGTCGGATTGTAAAATTGGTGTATGGTTCCGCAATGCTTGCGGCGCAATCGCCGTAGGTAATAATGGTGGTTGGGGTGCAAACTGGGGCCATTCAGTTAAAAACGCAAAGTGGAAAGCTAAAAAAACTTGCAGCAAATTCGATAGCTACTGCAAAGTCAAACGCTGGGTTTGTACAGACCGTTAAAGCCACAACTAAATCAAAGTGATACCTAAAAAATAAAGCGCCTCTTAAGCTCATCCCTTCCCGCGAGAAAAACAAGAGGCGTTTTATTTATCCAACCAATCAGAAATCATTTGTATCTGACTTGGAATATTTAACGTAGGAGCATGCCCTGCTTCAGGGATATTAATTACCGTCGCCTTAGGTCCCGTTTGCTCCATACGCTCCGCTATTGAGCTTGTCAGCAATTTAGAGTTCTCACCACGAAAAACCAAAACAGGGCACTCAATCATCTCCCATAAGCCCCATAAATTCACATCAAAGCCCGTTAACCCAGCACGCACAGGGTCTCCAATAGCAGGGTCATAATTTAAAGCAAACTTTCCACCTTCAATTTCACGCACACCAAACCGTGTCATATCTTGCCAGTCATCATCACTCATAGGCACAAATTCAGCATGTATCTTTCGTAAATAATTTTCAGCCTCATCGAGTGTTTCAAACTCAGGAGAACGACCAACATAAGCACCAATTTTTGACAAAGCTGCATAAGGAATATAAGGCCCCACATCATTGATCACTAATTTTCGAATAGGACTATTCGCAGATGCGGCCAGCATCATGCCAATCAACCCACCCATAGAGGTCCCAATCCAATCGACCTCTCTCTCATCCAGGCGAGAAATCAAAGCATTCATATCAGCGTTATATTGTAAATTTTCATAAAGAGCGCTGTTAGCTATCCAGTCACTATGACCCCGCCCAACAATATCAGGGCAAACAACCCGGCGGTCTTCACTGAGTTGACTAGCAATCTTATCAAAGTCATGCGAATTTCTTGTCAAACCATGTACACAAACAACAGATGGCTTACGTACTTTACGGGCAAAGGCTCTTCTTTTAACATCCCATTCCTGATAAGAGATTTTATGAAAACCAGATAATCCAAGACCAAAATACTCACACCTCTTTGATCCTGAAGTTGGGTGAGGAGCGTAAGTCCCCGTTTTCCCACCTCTTGATTTCTTACTTCTAAACTTTAAAAAATTTTTAGATGGGTGAGTGATGTTTTTGAAAATAGTGGAGAAAAAATTGACGTAATGACGATCCATTCGGTCAGCACCTTCACGTGTAAGATAAAGTTAAAGAAAAATATAAGAAAATTCAAAGTCTGTAAGTTAAATCTGATTGATGTAAATCAAATAAAATCAACACAAATAAGATTAGCCTATCAGTATTAGAGAGATAACAAAACCAGTCTTACCTCCCCTTTAAACTAGCGCTTCATCATCTTTCCGGTTTTCGTTTAATAGACAAATCAATCAAAGAGGCAATAATGCAGAGAAAAACAGTTCTATTCCTAATTTTACTTCCATTAATCCTAATCAACTCCTGTGTAAATGCTAAGAACAAGACAAGCGGTGAAATCCTATTCATCAATCTCTGTGCTTCATGTCATGGCGTAACTGGCATTGGCAATGGTCCGGTTGCTTCCCAGTTAAATACAAAACCAAAAGATCTAACCAAACTAAAGCAAAAAATGGGAGACGCATTTGATGCAAACGTCATCAAAGATCGGATTGACGGCAGGACAATGCCAAGAGCTCATGGCATTCCTGAAATGCCTGTTTGGGGAGAGTGGTTCGCAATTCAATCAATGTCTAAAGGAAGATTGCAAGAGGATCGAGACGGAATAAATAAAGACGTCGAAAAAAATCTTGATCATTTAGCAAAATACGTCCTCTCATTACAGAAATGAGAAAGAATAGTTTTTAAAAAAGCCAACTTGAGGTGATCAAATGAAACAACTCATAAAAATGACAACACTCTTATTAACACTCTCTCTTGCAAGTTCAATTACAACAGCATCATCTATAGACAAGGGCAGAACACTAGCTAAGGAGTTATGCTCCAAATGCCACTCTATTGACAAGAAGAGCCAAAGCACAAACAAAGCCGCACCGCCCTTTCGCATCTTTAGTGAAAAATGGCCTTTAGAAAGTCTTGAAGAGGCTTTAGCAGAAGGCATTGTTGTCGGTCACAATGATATGCCAGTATTTAAATTTAACCCTGAGCAAATCACTGATTTTTTAGCTTTTTTATCTTCTTTAAAAATTAAAGACGTAAGCGAAGAAAAATAAAAAAACGCTCGATTGTAATAAAACAATCGAGCGCAAGTTTGTCCTGTGAGAGTGATCACACAGCCATAAATCAAGTATAAAAATCAATCAGATCGCTAAATATTCATGACGAAGTTCTTCATTTTCAAGAACCTCTTCAGCCGTCCCATCGAATACCACTTTACCCGTATCAAGAATAACAGCTCTATCAGCTAATTTAAGAGCAGCAACAGCATTTTGTTCTACAATGACAGTCGTAATACCCTGTTCACGAATAAGCTGAAGAGTTTTCTCAATTTCCTGAACAATAACAGGAGCTAGCCCTTCATAAGGTTCATCAAGCAACAAGATTTTAATATCACGTGCTAAGGCCCGACCAATCGCAAGCATTTGCTGCTCACCACCAGAAAGAGTTGTGCCTTCTTGAGTGCGTCTTTCACCAAGTCGTGGAAATAATTCATAAATACGCTGAATTGACCAACCAATAGGTTTTTCAATTTGAGCTAATTGTAAATTTTCCTCAACGGTCAAACCTTGAATGATAGAACGATCTTCTGGCACCAAAGCTAACCCAGCTTGAGAGGCTTCATAGGCTTTCATATTATGCAAAGGTTGATGATCAAGCCAAACTTCACCATGGGTAATCATCGGTTCATCAAGACGCGCGAGCGCTCTTAAGGTTGATGTTTTACCAGCACCATTTCGGCCAAGCAGCGCCAAAATCTCACCTTCATGGATATTAAGATTAATACCCTGCACTATGTAACTTTCACCATAATAAGCATGCAGGTCCCAGGCAGAGAAAAAAGCAGGTGCATTTTTGGCATGATTTGCGTTTTTAGGTTTTTCCATTTTTACATTATCCAACATTAATGTGCCCCTCCAAGGTACGCTTCTTGTACTTTCGGATGGCCTTTAATATTCTCCGGTAAATCTTCAACAATAACCGTACCCTGAGCTAACACTGAAATCTTTTGAGCTAACGAAAAAACAACATGCATATCATGTTCGATCACAGCCATAGTAATGTGCCGCTTATTTTGGATTTCAGCCAATAGCTCAATTGTATTATTAGTATCAGCTCGTGCCATACCAGCGGTTGGTTCATCTAATAAAAGCAATTGTGGGTCTTGAGCCAAACACATGGCCATTTCCAAACGACGCTTATCACCACGAGAAAGAGAAGAAGCAATCATATGCCTCTTATCAGCCATACTGACGTCTTCCATCATATGCTCTGCTTTCTCATGGATATCAGCTTCACTTTTAACACGCTTTAACGGGTTCAAGCAAAAGCTACCATCTCGTTTAGCAAAACAAGGGATCATAATATTTTCATAAACAGTCAAATCACTGAAAATTTCCGGTGTTTGAAACACACGGCTTACACCGGTTTGGTTAATCTCATGTGGCTTCATTCCTAAAAGAGAATGACCATCAAAATTAACCGTTCCAGTATCAGGAATTAACTTACCAATGAAACAATTGAGCAAAGTCGACTTGCCGGCCCCATTAGGGCCGATAATCGCATGGATAGTGCCTTCTTCAACACTCAAGTTAACATTTTGCAATGCTTTCAACCCGCCAAAGCTTTTATTCACGTTTTGGACTTCAAGTATACTCATACGTCCTCTCCTATTCAGCAGGCATTGAATTCGGATTAGATATCTGGGTAGAAGAACTTTGCTTCTTACCTCTTATCCAATCTATGATATTTGCAGCCCCTTGCAGCAGGCCACCCGGCAAGAATATAACAACCATCATGAACAATAAGCCCAATGTTAGATGCCACCCTTTACCAACAAAGAAATGAAGAACCCAAACAATCAAGTCCTCTAAGCCGTCTGGTAAAAAAGAGAACCAGCCATGCAAAACACTTTCATTAATTTTAGAGAAAATATTCTCAAAATATTTAATAAAACCGGCACCTAAAACAGGACCTAGCAAAGTTCCTGAACCACCAAGAATGGTCATAAGAACAACTTCACCAGACGCTGTCCACTGCATACGCTCAGCACCAGCAAGTGGGTCAGTACAAGCCATCAACCCACCAGCTAATCCAGCATACATACCAGAGATAACAAAGGCTGCTAAAGTATACGGGCGAGTGTTTACACCAGTATAGTTCAAACGGTTTTGATTGGTTTTAATCGCTTTTAGCATCAAGCCAAATGGTGAACGGAAAATACGCATCGCCAAATAAAAGGCCAGAATGAGCATAACTGCGCAGAAATAGAACCCAACATTAAATTGGAACACCATACCAAAAAACTCTAATTTAGATGTAGAATTCATAGTAAGGCCAAAGAAATTCGTAGAGGGTAAACCACCACTTGTGTTCGCAGCATCTAAAATTCTAGGGTCATCAAGTGTGAGTTGAAGTCCAGTTTCACCGTTAGTAATCGGCGTTAATACAGAATACGCCAAACTAAAACTCATTTGCGCAAAGGCTAGAGTTAGGATTGAGAAATAGATCCCAGACCGGCGTAACGATATATAACCAATCAATAGTGAAAATAAACCAGCAACCACAACAGCCAATATCAAAGCTGGAATGACATTCATCGTCAAAAGTTTAAACATCCATACAGCAGAATAAGAGCCCACTCCTAAAAAGGCCGCATGACCAAAAGATAGATAGCCAGTTAATCCAAACAGGATATTAAAACCAATGGCAAAAATACCAAAGATACAAAAACGTTGAAGTAAATCAGGGTAGCCTGCACCGAGAGGAGCTAATAAAATCGGGCCAGCTAAAACCAGAAAGATGAAAAATAACATCAACATCCGGTCATTATTTTGGAACTTATCAAACATTCATTATTCCTCCATCACACCGGCACGGCCCATCAAACCACGAGGGCGAACCAAGAGAATGATAATAGCAACCAGATAGATAATAATTTGGTCAATCGAAGGTAGGTACATAGCTTCAAAAAAGCCTTTAACCTCATTCATCGATGCAAAACTTTCTAAAATGCCGAGGGTAAAACCAGCAAGAACAGCACCCGGAAGCGATCCCATTCCGCCAACAACCACAACAACAAAACTAAGTACGAGAAAATCCATACCCATATGATAGTTCGGAGAATTAATTGGGCTGTACATCACACCGGCAAGACCAGCAACAGCCGCAGCTATACCAAACATAATCGTAAAACGTTTATCAATATTAATGCCAAGCAAACCAACTGTTTCGCGGTCAGCCATACCAGCTCGAACGACCATACCAAATGTTGTAAATTGCAAGAAAGCAAATACTGACCCAATAATAATGGCTGAGAAGGCAAAATAAACAAGTCGCCAATAAGGATATATTACAGCGTTTTCAGCCATCCCAATCCAAACACCAAAATCAAAAGAACCTCTGAAAATCTCAGGTGCAGGTGTCGGAATAGGGTTCGCCCCGTAAAAAGCTTTAATGATTTCTTGCAGCACAATCGCTAAACCAAAAGTCACAAGAATTTGGTCCGCATGAGGGCGCTTGTAAAAATGCTTAATCAGGCCCCGCTCCATTGCATAACCAACAAACAACATAACAGGGATAGCAAACAAAATCGCTAGAGGAACTGACCAATTGATAATAGCGCTACCAGCAGCTTCACCAAACCAGTTCACAATGTAAGGGGTTTTAACTTTTAGCGGATTACCTAAAAAGTCTACCGTTGTAGGGTCAATCGCCACAGTCGATATATTTAAAATTTTCTGTAATGTTACTACGCAGAATGCGCCAATCATGAACAACGCACCGTGAGCAAAATTCACAACACCCAACGTTCCAAAAATAAGCGTCAGCCCAAGAGCAATAAGTGCGTAAGCACTTCCCTTATCGAGACCATTCAGGATTTGAAGTAAGATCGCGTCCATGTTCCATCCAAATATTTTTTTTGTTAAATAAAACTGCTAACTGCAGCGTAAAACGCATTATCAAGCAGTACTTTGAATAAATTTTGAATAAATATGGTCACGCCACCTGAAGCGGCGTGACCAAAGTGAATACCCAGGGGGGATTATGCGCCAGGGTTACACTTACCTAAAGAACCACCCTTAAACATTGGGTGCTCAGGCTTATATTCAACTTGAGAGCGAGGAGTAACCTCGACAACTTCAAGCACGTCGAATTGTGA
>JAJFHW010000234.1 GCA_021775385.1 Hyphomicrobiales bacterium
TCCGAATGCCCTGCTTCTGAATGAGCGTCTGTTACTTCCCCTTTTATTTCATTGTTTGTCTTCATTGTGAGCCTCCACATTAAAGTTTTTTAGAAAGTTATGGGTATAATTCAATGAGATATTGATATAATTAACCTCAGAATCTGGTTACATAGTCATATATTATTCGATTTTAGCCTGTTTCATAAAAATTTAATATTGAGCTCTCCATTTACATGCTCTGGAAAATCGCTATATAAAATTGTTAAATTATTGCACCCAATCTCGCAAACACTTTTTAGTTGTACCCAAGAGCTTTACCGATCTTGAGTTGAGTTTTGATATGTATGTAAAAATGGCAAGTAATTATTGCTAAAATTGGAATTACCGAACAAACTGACACCATTATCTGCAAATTAAAACTCAAACAAGCTAAGTACATCTAAGCATAAATCTTGCATGAATCATACCAATACTTGCAATTATCGACTAATAAGTTTGAATATTGAATATAATGAGGCAAATTATGAATGTTGTTATTGTTGAATCTGCTGCAAAAGCAAAAACAATAAATAAATACCTTGGAAGTGACTATAAAGTCCTTGCCTCTTATGGTCATGTTCGAGACTTACCATCAAAAAATGGCTCTGTTGAACCAGATAATGATTTCGAAATGCATTGGGATACTGATTCAAAATCAGCTAAAATTCTCAAAGAAATCATAAATGCTGTGAAAGGTGCTGATAAATTAATTCTTGCAACTGACCCCGACCGGGAAGGTGAAGCCATTTCATGGCATATCATGCAAGTTTTAGAAAAAAAGAAAGCTCTTAAAAATGTAACAGTTGAGCGGGTTGCTTTTAATGCTGTTACCAAATCAGCCATTTTAGAAGCTTTATCCAACCCACGCGAAATAGATCAACCGCTAGTTTCTGCATATTTAGCTCGGCGCGCTCTTGATTATTTGGTTGGTTTTAGTCTTTCCCCTGTTTTATGGCGCAAACTTCCAGGCTCTCGTTCTGCTGGCCGAGTACAATCTGTTGCTTTGCGACTTGTCTGCGCAAGAGAATTAGAAATTGAACAATTTAATCCAATTGAATATTGGTCTGTTCTTGCTGATCTGAAGAATAAAGATCAAGCAAAGTTTCAGGCGCGTATTTACTCCGAAAATGGAAAGAAATTTGCTTCTCATGATATTCAAAATGAAGAGCAAGCCCACCGGATCAGAGATGCTATTCAATCTGGAGACTTAAAAGTCAGCTCTGTATCAGCAAAATCAGTTCAAAGGCGACCTTACGCACCTTTCACAACTTCAACCCTGCAAATGGATGCTGCTCGTAAATTAGGTTTTACTGCTAAGCAGACTATGCAAGTTGCACAAAAGCTCTATGAAGGTATTGACCTTGGTGGTGAGACAGTTGGTCTTATTACTTATATGAGAACGGATGGTGTGCAGATTATTCCGGAAGCTATCCAATCTTGTCGCTCAGTGATTGGACAAGATTATGGTGACAATTATGTACCTGAAAGCCCGCGTCTCTATAAAACTAAGGCGAAAAATGCACAAGAAGCTCACGAAGCGGTACGGCCCACAGAATTAACCCGCCGCCCTAATATGGTTTCAAAATATTTAGATAAAGACGGCCAAGCGCTTTATAAATTGATTTGGCAGCGGACCATCGCCAGTCAAATGGCTGCGGCTATTATGGAGCGCACAACTGCTGATATTGATGTAACAGTTGCTAGCGGCTCAAATTTTCAATTAAGAGCCACTGGTTCAGTTATGAAATTTGACGGTTTTCTGAAACTTTATGATGAAGGCAAGGATGAAGCTAGTTCAGATGAAGACAAATTATTACCAGCTTTAAACGAAGGTGAGCCTTGTTCAACAGACAAGATTGAGGCCAAACAACATTTCACTGAGCCGCCTCCTCGTTACAGTGAAGCTACTCTTGTAAAAGGCCTTGAAGAACTTGGCATTGGTCGCCCTTCTACATTTGCTAGTACCTTGAGTGTTTTGAGAGACCGTGAATATGTGCGCCTAGAGAAAAAACGGTTTATTCCTGAGGATAAGGGCCGGCTGGTTACTGCATTTCTTGAGAGTTTCTTTTCTCGCTATGTTCAGTACGACTTTACGGCTGACCTTGAAGAAAAACTTGATTTAATCTCAGATAACAAGCTTGAATGGAAAGATGTTTTAAAAGAATTTTGGACGGACTTCACTTCGGCGCTTGATGAAACCAAAGACCTTCGCATTTCAGCCGTGCTAGATGCTTTGAATGAAATGTTAGGCCCGTATGTTTTCCCCGTGACGGAAGAAGGAACGGACCCTAGAAAATGCCCATCTTGTGATGATGGTCAAATTGGTTTGAAGGTTGGTCGCTTTGGAGCGTTTGTTGGCTGTACCAATTATCCAGATTGTAAATTTACTCGCCAATTCAATCAATCAAATGATGAAGCTAGCCTTGGTGATGCTGGTGATAAGTGCCTTGGTGAAGATCCGGAAAGCGGCTTACTTGTCTACTTGAAAAGTGGTCGGTTTGGCCCTTATGTTCAACTTGGTGATGCTGAAGATACTGACAAACCAAAACGGGCATCGCTCCCGAAAGGGCAAGACCCTGAAGCTCTTGATCTTGAGCGCGCACTACAATTGCTCTCGTTACCACGTGACGTTGGTAAACACCCAGAAACTGATAAAATGATCACAGCTGGACTTGGCAGATATGGACCGTTTGTTTTGCACGATGGGCTCTATGCTAACCTTCCTAGTGCTGAAGACATTTTCACTATTGGTTTGAACCATGCGGTCACTCTCTTAGCCGAAAAAGCTAAATCAGGTGGACGCCGAGGCGCTCAAGCTTTGAAAGAATTAGGGGAACACCCTGAACTTGGCGGCCCGGTTAATGTGATGTCCGGTCGCTATGGTCCTTATATCAAACACGGTAAAATCAATGCAACCTTGCCGAAAGACAAAGAACCTGAAACCATTTCAATGGAAGAAGCCGTTGCATTAATTGCGGCTAAATCAACAGCCAAGCCGAAGCCTAAGAAAGCCGCTGCTAAAAAGCCGGCTGCAAAAAAAGCAACGACCAAAAAGACCGCTGCTAAGAAGACACCAGCCAAAAAAACGGCTGCGAAAAAGACATCAACTAAAAAGACAGCGCCTAAGAAGGCTGCGCCCAAAAAAGCAACAGAAGCTAGCGATGAAAAGTCTTAGTTTAACTAAGTAAAGCTGGTGGCGCTTATAAAAGTCTTGCCAGATAGTTTCATGCTTTGCCATTTTCGTTTTATGGCTTTAAACGGGTCCCCGCTCTTGGTTTTTAAAGAGCGGGGACTTCAACTTTACCCCTGCCATGAAAGGGCATCCTTGTGGTTAAAAAACAGAATCAAACATCTGACCGCCCTTTACCGACAAAAGAAGAAATTCTCACCTTTATTGAAAGTACACACGGTAAGGTTGGCAAGAGAGAAATTGCGCGCGCCTTTCATATTAAGGGTGGCCAGCGCATCGCTCTAAAGCGCATCTTAAAAGAGATGAGTGAAGACGGATTGATTGAAGGTAACCGTAAAAAAATGCGCCAGCCCGGCACCTTACAAAAAGTTACGATTGTCAAAATTGTTGGGCAAGATAATGAGGGTGATTATTTTGCGAACCCTGCTCAATGGAATGTCCAAAAGGAAGGCCCTTTACCTGTTATTTTAATTGGTGAAGGCAAAGAACTCCGTGGATCACCTCCTGGTGTTGGTGATCGTATTTTGGCTCATATAGATAAAGTTGATAAAAACCAAATTGGGTATGCCTATGTTGCTCGTCCTATCAAAGTTCTTCCCCGTGACAAACAAAGATTACTTGGTGTTTTTAAAACTGTTGATGATCCGACTGGACGACAGGGTGGTGAAATCCAGCCAATTGATAAAAAGCAATTAAAAAACTGGCACGTCCATCAAGATGATTGCGAGGCCGCTCAAACTGGAGAATTGGTGGCTTTTGAAATCACTAGCAGAGGCCGCTCGAGTATACCGCGTGCTAGCGTGACTGAAAGATTAGGCAATCCAGAAGATCAGGGGCTTATTAGTTTAATTGCTATTGAAACCCATGGCATACCTAATCACTTTCCAGAATTTGTTTTGAGTGAGCTTAACCACCTACCTGCAGTTTCTCTTGAAAACCGTGATGATTTAAGAGACACCCCCTTTATCACAATTGACCCGGCGGATGCTCGAGATCATGATGACGCTGTTTGGGCAACACGTGACACTTCAGCTGACAATGAAGGTGGGTATATTGTTATTGTTGCGATTGCAGATGTCTCATATTACGTACGGCCTGGAACAGCATTGGATGAAGAAGCTCAAAGGCGCGGAAATTCTGTCTATTTTCCTGATCGTGTTGTTCCTATGCTACCGGAACTTATCTCCAATGACCTTTGCTCATTAAGAGAAGGTGAAGAACGACCTGCTCTTGCTGTTAAACTCATATTTGATAAAGGCGGGCAAAAACAATCTCATGAGTTTTCACGCATATTGATGAAGTCTGCTGCTAAGCTTTCTTATGATCAAGCGCAGGCGGGAATAGATGGTCATGCCGATGAAAAAACAGCACCTTTTGTTGAGCCAATATTAAAACCATTGTGGGAAGCCTACGCAGTTGTTCAAAAGGCGCGCAAGAACAGGGCCCCACTCGAGCTTGACTTACCCGAGCGCAAGATATTGATGGATGAAAATGGTGGAATTAAAGACATCATTTCTCCTGATCGTTTTGATGCCCACAAGCTTATTGAAGAATTTATGATCCAGGCAAATGTTTCAGCAGCACAAACACTGGAGCAAAAGAACACCCCTCTTATTTACCGCGTTCACGACCAGCCGTCTGATGAAAAAATTCAAGGATTGAAAGATTTTCTTGCCACGCTTGATTTAAGTTTTGGTGGGGCAGGTCCTTTGAAGGCAAAGTTATTTAACGGTGTCCTTTCTCAAGCCAAAGGCAAAGAGTGGGAAGACATGGTCACAGAGATGGTTCTTCGCAGTCAATCCCAGGCTGAGTATCGTCCAGATAATTTGGGTCATTTTGGATTAAACTTAGCCCGTTATGCGCACTTCACGTCACCTATTCGCCGCTATGCTGACCTGATTGTCCATCGCGGACTTGTAAGAGCTCTTGGTTTTGGCGAGGGCGGCCTTGTTGATGATGAGATTGATCAGC
>JAJFHW010000235.1 GCA_021775385.1 Hyphomicrobiales bacterium
CAGCTTCAGCTTTAGCTATAGCAGCAGCTTTTTCTTCTTCAGCTGCTTTTTCAGCCGCCAGTTTTTCAGTAGCCAGGCGATCTGCTTCTTCTTTTGCTTTTAGCTCTTCAGCATCAGCTTTTTCTTTAGCTTTTTGGACCTCTTCAGCTTGCTTTAAGCTGTCATCAAACTTAACGCCGTTCACCCAAGTGAAACTTTCTGGTAGGTTTTCTGGTTTTTGTTCGAAGCTATTTGCCAGCGCTTCATCAGTTGTATCCCCTGTGAGGGTAAGCTGGTTATCACTAACAAGCATTTGCGCATTATTGATGGATTTTAGCAGCTTTATACCAGTTAATACTGAGGCTAAGAAATTATCCGGAGCACCACGTGCAAGTGTTACTTGATCATCGATTTGACCATCAGGAAATTCTGATTTTACTAAGTTTAGAATTTCACTTCTTTGAGCCTCACTTGATATAACGCCCGTCAAAGTAATTTTCTTGCCACTAACATCTGTACGAAGTTCAAACGGCTGAGCCAATTTCAGCAGAGGGGCTTTAACTTTGATCGTATCTGTTACTTTATATCCTGTTGGATATGCAGACCGAACAGTCTTACGGATTGCTTGAGCCTGTTCTTTGGTTGCTGCAATGCCCTTAATATTGACCGCTAAATTTTTTAAAGAAATAGCGCCTTCATCAAGTTTCGAGAGCTCTGCTAACGACAATAGAACTGCTTTATTCCAGTTTTTTGGAGCACCTGAGCCAAGCTCTACATTATTTCTAATCGTTAAATTTGGGAAATATGTTTTTGCTGATGTCACCACTTTTGCAACAGCAGCGGCATCTGGCATGGTGCCATTTATGATTAGCTCATTTGCTGAAAAGTTAGACGCAAAGCTATAATTTTCAACAAATGGGGCTTCGATATTAATTTTCCCAGCTGTCATTTTTAATGGTAGCGTTCCGGCAAAGGTCTCATTCAGAGTGCTATATGCACCAGCATCTGATGCAGCTCCTGATATGTCCATTTTAGTATCAGAAAGAGAGAAATAACCTTTTTTCAGCTTTGCCAATTGTCCAAGACCATAACTGACCTGACCGAACCATCTCGTATCATCTGGAGCACCACGAGCAATTTGTATTTTATCTACCAAATTAACATTTGGAAATTGAGCTTTGGCAACTCCGATTATAGATTGTCTGATTTTGTCAGAAGGTACGTATCCCTCTAAAACAAGCTTATCCTTGCCATGGAAAGACCTGAAAACATAGGGTGAGATAATTTTTGAAATTGAGAGCTGATCAGCTACAGACCGCACGCCCCAAACGCTGCGCACAACTTTAGTTGCCTTTAATCTAGCTTCTTCAGTTGGTGCTTCACCTTTAATTGTGCCTTCTAAACCTTTAAACACCGGTTTAGCCCACATAATACCAGATGATTTTAAAGCTTCGACAGAGCGTTTTTCAAGATCTTTTTCAATGGCTCCTTTGGTAAGAAACCCAACAAATAGCCCAAAAAGTATAAGAGGAAAAAGGCCCATCAGCCAACAACGGAGTTTGACTCTAAGCTGCATAAATAAACGCTCCCAACCTTAACGCTTTGACTTGAATGACCATTTTTAAGTCTTTTTTTAACACCAATTTTTTTGATTGATGTTCTAGCCTTTGAAATGTGTCATTCTTTAGCCTGCGACTAATCATTACCTTAACTTCAAGAGATACTTCTTATAGGGTCCTGATATAAAAGTCTCGGCACCCGATGCACAATCCACATCTCTCACTTCTTTTAACCTAAATAGAGCCTCAAATTGCTCTTGCCTGTCAATCTTTGTATGTTTGTTCTTCGTAACTAAAAAATTGTTTAGAGTTTTATATTTTGGAACTCAAGAACTGGGCCAAATTCATTGTTTGTCTAATTTTTCATCTTACATCAACTTGAACAATGACCTTAGTCAATAAAGTTTCCCCTTCATCTTTTGATGAAAGAGGACCTTTTTCAGACTAATTTTTTGAAGGATGCTCTAAAATTGTAACAAGACAGGAATAATTAGCCCCATTTAACCCCTCACTCAAACTACCAATCTAAAACTCTTAGCCAAACCCGATTTTGGCACATCCCAAAATTTGCCAAAACCACTTACCCAAAATTCTTTCTTGAAACCCAGGCTAGAATTTTAGGCGCGGCCTCACTATATCCAACAGATTGTCACATTCCAAGAGCTTATTACCGAGCTAGAGGGATCAAAGCCTTAATATTGTGCAGATTTGTTGTATTCGAAACTTTGATGAACCTTTTGGGGGGTATTTAGTTGAATAAAATGTCACCTATAGCTGTTAAAGTTCAGATAAATTATCAAAATTTATATAGATGAATTTAATATTTCCAGCCTTTTATAAATCATAAGCCCCTCAAAATTTACTCTCGTTATCGCATAGCAAATTTTGGAGTAAGAGAGCAGAAAAAAGCTGACTTGTGAGTTTAGTTTGTTTTTGCCTGTGAATAAGCTTGGGAATAGCCTTGTGAATAAGAATGACAAATTTTGTTTATTATCGTTCGCTTTAAGTTAGCAAATTCGGGGTAATTGATCACCAACAAGCATATCAACAATACGTTTCCCGCCAAATGAAGATTGCATAATCACGCGCCCACCTTGACCTTCAACAGCCTCTCCAATAATTGCAGCCTCTTTTCCAGCCTCCAGACTTTGCATTGCGGCCAGAGCATTATCAGCTTGTTCTGCTGGTACAAAAGCAACTAAAGTTCCCTCGTTGGCGAGGTATAAAGGATCAAGCCCTAGAATTTCACAGAAACCACGCACTTCTTTTCGCAGTGGTATTGCATCTTCATTTAGCGTTACGCCAAGACCGGCTGTAGCAGCAATTTCATTTACCGCACTCGCAAGACCGCCTCTTGTGGCATCTCTTATTGAACTGGTGCCAGGGGCAGCTGCAAGAAGTTTCTCTATTAACTCGTAAAGAGGTTTGCAATCGCTTAGCACTGGACTTGTTAGCGCCATATCTCCTCGGGCATTTAAAATAGCGGCACCGTGATCACCAAGAACGCCGTTTACAAGGAGTTTATCACCGGGTTTTACTTGCTTGGCCCCAATGTTAATTCCCTTAGGAATAACTCCGATACCAGCTGTATTGATAAAAACTTTATCGCATGCACCTTTATCAACTACTTTCGTATCGCCGGTTACGATTGAGACCCCAGATAAATCTGCTGCTGCTCGCATGGATGCAGCCACTTTTCGCAGCACATCAATTTCTAAACCTTCTTCTATTATCATAGAACATGTTAGGTAAAGTGGTTTTGCCCCGCCAACTGCCAGATCGTTTACAGTTCCATAAATGGCAAGCTTACCTATATCGCCGCCTGGGAAGAACAATGGATCAACTACAAAACTATCAGTGGTGAAAGCAAGCCTATCTCCTTCAGCCTGTAATGAAGCTAAATCAATACGTGCTTGATCTTCCATCTCTCCCATGGCTGGGTTATCAAAACTACTAATGAAGACATCATCAATAAGATCTCGCATCGCTTTGCCACCGGAACCATGTGCCATCGTGATTTTATCAGCTTTCAGCGCACCGCCTCGTCTAAATGGGGTGGCACCAGCTGTTTCACTCTTATTGTTTTTTAGTTCATTCATTACTCATGCTCCTTAGTTGAGCCTTATCGATGGTACATTCTGTGGCACATAGACTTTTATGAAGCCGTTTTTTCTGCTTCAGCTTTCTTGGCTTCCATTAAAGCGCCACCATATTGATGATAAGCGGCACAGGCCCCTTCAGATGACACCATTAAAGATCCTAGCGGCGTTTCAGGTGTGCATAATTCACCAAAGACCTTACATTCCCAAGGTTTGATCACCCCTTTTAAAACTTCACCACACTGGCAGGATTTTGGATCTGCAATTTTTAATGATGGCAAATTAAATTTTTTCTCACTATCGAACTTTGCATATTTTTCTCTGACTTTTACGCCGGAATGATCGATTGATCCAAGTCCGCGCCATTCAAAAAATTC
>JAJFHW010000236.1 GCA_021775385.1 Hyphomicrobiales bacterium
ATGGTTCATTGGGATACCCAGCCGTGCTCCGTGGACGAGTTAGCAATGTAAGCACAAATTTGCTCAAGTCTATTTGGCCTGAAGGCTTTAACCAAGAGAGCCGAGATTGGGTTTTTAAAAATGTAAAAAGCGGGTTGATAACAAATGCTCGTTTGGCATTACAAGCTCCAGACTTTGGGAAACGAGATCCTTTTGCTGGTGAGACAAAATCTGAACTGGCTTTACCTGCAATGGATTTAGAGGTCCAGGATTTGGTTTATACTGTTTTTGATGACCCAATGGTGATTGAGGCAAAGCGAGCCAGTTTGCAAATAGAGGGAAAAAGTTTAGTTGTCCGGATGAAGCAAGGACGTTCATCCTTGAAAAAGGGGAGCTTGATTGAATTTAATGATGGCAAATTAACAATTCCAGATTATGAACCGACGGGGCCTGATGGAGTTATTGAGTTTAAGTTTAAAACGAAAACTCAGTTCATGGATCAATTATTAAAGCGAGAGCCATTTTCACAAAAACGCACTATTAGCGATCATGCTAAATATTTAGATGGAGAGTTAACAGGGACTTTAAAAATTAACCTGCCCCTTGCTGAGGATGTTGATCCGAAGGATGTTGTTGTTAATGGAAATATGCAACTCAGTTCTTTTAAAGCTCAGTTTGGAAAATTTAAGCTTAGTAATGGATTGGTGAAATTTAATCTTGGTAAGAACTATATTGAGGCCAAGGGCAATGTATTGATTAATGGTGTTGCTTCTAAATTAAAATGGGGCCGTAAATTCCAAGGGAGTGCCACTGAGGCTGACCAACTAAAAATTATGGGTACCTATGATGATGCTGATCGTAACCAATTAGGCCTTCCTGTTAATTCCTTTATTGCTGGTGCCGTTCCTGTTGAAATTCTTATTAAAGAAAAAACTTATGATGAATTTGATATTCATGTTTTGGCTGATTTAAGTAAGGCGTCTCTTCATGCAAAACATTTAGGATGGCAAAAAGATGTTGGGGTTCCTGCGACTTTGAACCTTGATGTTGTATCAAATAAAACTGGTGGGACATCACTACAGAATGTGAAACTTGATGGGCGGGACCTGACTGTTCGCGGCCAGGTTGAGATGGATAAAACGCATCAAGTTATGTCTTTTTCTTTCCCGAATATATCATACAAAGTTCTCTCAAATATTCATGTTGAGGGCGTGTTGAATGAAAATAAGATTTGGAAAATTTCAGCCGGTGGTAAAACGTTTGATGGACGCGGTCTTTTGAAATCTATCCTGCAGACTGGTAAAGTTGGGGCTGGTAGTAAAGGGAATGACCCTAGTAAGGGCATTGATTTAAAGGCGAATTTTCGTACGGTTTTGGGATGGAAACAATCGAAACTTACTCGTTTTAAAATTGATATGAGTCGCCGTGGTGACCTTTTGACGGATTTTGTGATCAGGGGCACGCTCTTAAATGGTGGTAGTTTGACCGGCAATTTAGTTAGTGAAAAAAATGCTGACCCGGTTATACGATTGCGGAGTAGTGATACTGGTGAAGCACTTCGATTTGTTGGTTTTTACCCAAACATGCTTGGTGGGCAGGGACAACTCAAGGTGCGATACAATGTTGGGAAACGACAGTTGGCAGCTCAAACGGGAGAGTTAATTATCTCTCGTTTTGCTATTGCCTCTGACCCGGTTGTTAAGGAAGTTTTATCGAATATTTCTAAGGGGAAAAGTAGCAAGACTTCTAGTGGCCAGGATGTTGTTAAATTCACACGCTTGGTAGCGCCATTTTCTATTGGCCAGGGACAATTTATTTTGCATGATAGTCAGGTCAAGGGGGAGCTGCTTGGTGCGACGATGCGGGGTAGTATTGATTTTGATAAAGAACGCTTACGTTTAGGTGGGACTTATATTCCGCTTTATGGTTTGAATGCTGCTGTTGGTGCTGTTCCTGTGTTGGGTGATATTCTGGTTGGTCGCCGCGGGGAAGGGATGCTTGGCATTACTTTTGGAATTTATGGTAGTATTAAGAACCCACAAGTTCTGGTGAATCCAATGTCTCTCGTTGCACCTGGTGTGTTTCGTCAGATTTTTGAATTTGAGCAAGGGGGGCAGAACATTAAAGTGCGCCCTAATAAGAAAACGGGCAATGTAGATAAGCTCGATTCAAGTGCGTCTCGAGTGATTAGACGTAAAAAAAAGAGAGAGGATTTGAATAAACTCTCTCCTGAAACTAGTGCCTCTTCTGTAACTAGGCGCGGTGAGAAGAACTGATTTTAATTACATTTGGTTTCTTAGTTTTATATATTGTATAAGTTTTTCTGCAATTTCAATCATGGTATCTCCCTTGATATCTGTTTTTTGATAAAGAGGGTTATAGGGAGTTTGGCTTCTGTTTAAGTAAGCGGCTTTCATGCCGGCTGATAGTGCGCCGTGTGTATCCCAATCATGACAAGCGATGAGACGCAAATTCTCTATTGGTTCAGATAATTTAACGGCTGCAAAGCGATAGACTTTTTCGTGAGGTTTGAAGCTGCCTGTGCTTTCTACAGAGATGATCTCATCGAAATGCTCGTCTAACCCTGCATTTTTGATTTGGCTTTGAATTAATTTTGAAGAAGAGTTGCTGAAGGCAACCGTTTTAAAACCGTTTTCTTTTAAAATTTTGAGAGCTGGTATTATGTCTTCGTGGGCTTGTAGAGTTGCCATTTTTTCTAAAGCTTGGTTGACGAACTTTTCGTTTTCTTCTTTGACCAAATTTCCACGAATTTCACGTCGCTCTTTTACCGGCTGTTTGTTTTGAGTTTGGATTAATTTCGTTAAAGAAATTTTTGCCAACTCAGCAAACGTAGTCTCAATGTCAGTTAGGGCTGCTATCGTTGAGCTATGTAGTAAGGTTGAAAACCAATGTTCGACTTTGATTTCCCCTTTAAACTGCGAGTGAAAAAGAGTGCGCATACCTTCAAGGTCTAGAACAGTTTCATTAATGTCAAATAGGATGGTTTTAATTGGACTATTCCTTTTGTTGTATATTGAGGGTTTGCTAAT
>JAJFHW010000237.1 GCA_021775385.1 Hyphomicrobiales bacterium
CAGCCATTGCAGCATATGAAAAGCGAATCGCTAAATTCGATAAGGAAAAGCTAATGTTAGCTGAAAAACTCAAAAATCAGGGTGTACCGAAGCACACCTTCGATGAAATATTCGAACTAGCGATGAAGTTCCTATCAAACCCTTATAATATATGGAAAAATGGTCGTCTTGAGGATAAAAGAACGGTGCTTAAACTTAGCTTTTCAGAGCGTTTAAGCTACCATCGAACAGAAGGGTATCGAACTCCACAAGCCTCTGTTCCATTTGAGTTTTTTGGTAATTTTGGAGAAAAATGCGAAATGGTGCCGCTGGGGAGAATCGAACTCCCGACCTCACCATTACCAATGGTGCGCTCTACCACTGAGCTACAGCGGCTTATAAAGCCGAAAATCGCTAGAATAGCGTCAAAATTTAAGGTTTTTTCATCAGGTTGCCGGACACTGCCACAGCTCAAAAAATCTTTCAAGCCCCGAAAAGCTCTATTCTTTTGAAAAGACACTTAACAAGCCCCCCTAGATCAGCGTATAACCGCAAAATCAAACATTCAAAAGCAACTATTTATACAAAATTGATAGTTAAATGAGATGACAAACAATAGTAAAAATGCAAACGATCGAGAAAATCGTTTAAAAAACAATTTGAGATCAAATTTGCAGAAACGCAAATCGCAAATTCGTGCCCGCAAAACTGAAGAAAATTCTAAAGAAGATAACCCTAAAGAAGAAAACAAAGACACCAAAGAATAAGCCCAGCTTGATTTTAGACGACGAATAAAGCACAAAGTTGCAAAGGTCACAGTAAGAATGACTTTATGCAAATGCCAACCGCAGTTTCTTGTCAAAAATTGAAGCCTAATCTGGCCGGTTGCTTTTACAGATGTCTAGTGGACAACCTGAAGGCCCAAATTAAAAAGAGTGGGCATCTTAAAGCCTGATTTGGCCCGGTTGCTTGTGGGCAACCTGAAGGGCCGCTAAAAGAGAGAGAATGCAGAATGGATAAAATTGAAATCACCGGTGGCAATGAGCTCAATGGTCAAATTCAAATAAGCGGCGCAAAAAATGCAGCCCTTCCATTGATGATCACCTCTCTGCTCACTCCCGATACACTGACACTAAAAAACGTTCCAAACCTAAGAGACGTAAATCAGCTGAAAAAAATTCTCGGCAATCACGGAACTGACCTCACTGTCGAAGGCAAACGCGCCAATGGCAATAAATATGCTGGCGAAACATACCATCTAACAGCAAGAGATATTGTCGACACAACAGCCCCCTATGAAATGGTCTCAACCATGCGTGCAAGTTTCTGGGTACTAGGCCCCATTCTAGCACGTTGTCATGAAGCTAAAGTATCCTTACCAGGTGGCTGTGCTATTGGCACGCGCCCTGTTGACCTTCACTTAGCCGGCTTAGAAGCACTCGGCGCACAAATCAAACTTGAAGATGGCTATGTGATTGCCAAAGCACCCGGTGGTCTAAAGGGGGGACATGTCCGCTTCCCTAAAGTTTCAGTTGGCGCAACAATCAATGTTCTCATGGCTGCTACATTAGCCACAGGTGAAACAATTATTGAAAACGCTGCAACTGAACCAGAAATTGGTGATGTTGCAAATTGCCTTGTTAAAATGGGCGCTAAGATTGAAGGAATTGGCCGCAAAACCATGCAAATTCAAGGCGTGGAAAATTTAGAAGGTGCTGTCCATAATGTCCTCCCCGATCGGATCGAAACAGGGACCTTCATGATGGCTGTTGCTGCAACAGGCGGAGAAGTCGAGCTTTTAGGCGCAGTACCAGATACTCTAACAGCCGCGATTGAAGTGCTACGTGAAGCTGGCGTATCCATAACAGAAACGCCAAATGGCCTATTGGTCAAGCGCGCCGGTGATACAATTAAACCAGTACATATTGAAACCCAGCCTCATCCAGGTTTCCCAACTGACTTACAAGCACAGCTCATGGGGCTAATGACCATAGCTGACGGTCGCTCAGTTATTCGTGAAACTATTTTTGAAAATCGCTTCATGCATGTTCAAGAGCTGGCCCGTCTAGGCGCCAATATCAGCCTAAATGGAGACACAGCCATTGTAGAAGGCGTAAAAGAATTACGCGGCGCACCAGTTATGGCCACAGATTTAAGAGCTTCAGTCTCCCTCGTAATTGCAGGCCTAGTCGCGCAAGGTGTAACAACTGTAAACAGAGTGTATCACCTGGATCGTGGATTCGAGCGAATCGAAGAAAAACTCGGCAATTGCGGCGCTAAGATCAATAGGGTTAGTGACTAAAATTAATATTAGCTAAGAGCAAACCTATGCCAGAGACATCAAAACCATTAAAACTTATCGCCCTGGATGCTGAAGACTTAGAAGTCATTTCGGCTCATTGTCAGGATGCCGTTTTACGTCTTGATGACATCGGGTTTGTGAAAAAAAATCGCCGTTTCGCGATCATTCTCAATCGCTTTGACTGGGAAACAGCATTAAAATCTGGCAAAGGCCATCAATTAAGACGGCGACGCTCGGCCCTGCGTTTTGAATGCGTTGATCAAGCCGAACACATCAACCTCAAAGCCAAGCAAAAAGATCATACACTAAAATTACTTGCGATTAACTTTGAAGAAAAAGAAACACCATCAGGTGTTTTATCGCTTATTTTTTCTGGCGACTGCGAAATAAAACTATCCGTTGAATGCATCGAGATAGAACTCAATGATCTGGGTGCCATGTGGGAAACGAAAAATTTGCCCGATCATAAATTATAAGATCCAGAAATCATTGAATAGCACATGCCTCTAACCGCAAACTTTTTGAGAGCCATAAAATTAAAAAATTTTGACTGAAGGTATTTTAAATATGGTAGCGCGCCTAAATAACCAGGACACCGAGTTTGAACAACAGTTTCAAACCCTTTTGAATGCCAAGCGCGAAAGTGCTGCAGATGTGAATGAAGCTGTTAGCATAGCCGCTACCGGTAAATCTTGATTTTGCCCGCCAAAAATTAATCCCAAATAAAGTGCTGTTATGGAACAACAAAATAATGCCAACCGGGGATCGAATAATACGGTCAGAATGACGCCCAATGCAC
>JAJFHW010000238.1 GCA_021775385.1 Hyphomicrobiales bacterium
TACAAGTAACTGGAAAAAATTTGGATGTTGGTGAAGCCCTGCGATTTTATATCGAAGATCGTATTGATCAAACGTTAGAAAAGTTTATTGGTAATGCGACTTCAGGACATGTTCGCATTGAAAAAGACGGAAAACAATTTCGTACTGATTGCTCTCTTCATTTGCGCTCCGGGCTGGATTTACAGTCTAAAGGAGAGAGTCATGATGTTTATGCAAGTGCCGATGCGGCCTTAGAGCGACTAGAAAAGCGGCTCAGGCGCTACAAAAGACGGCTTAAAAACCATCACCAAAAAGCTAGTGAAAGCGCACTCCCTCCGGTTACAACACCAGCTCTTGATTATGTACTTCAATCAAATGAAGATACTGAAGAAGTGCCGGATGAAACACCTATTATTATTGCAGAGAATGAAACAAATATTAATGAATTTGCTGTAAGTGACGCTGTTATGCAAATGGATCTTGCGGAAAGCTCTGTACTCGTATTTAGAAATGCTAGCCATGGGCGTATCAATATTGTATACCGCCGGAACGATGGAAATATTGGGTGGATTGATCCGTCATAGAGAGAACTTAAACAATTTGTTTTTATTTATGACATAAAGTCGTCAATTAGCCACTTTATGGGTGGGACGAACTGAAGCAGATAACTAAAGTACTTTCTGCTTTTGACAGTTTATTGGAAGGCGTTTTAATGGATTTGGGTGATTTGTTGTCTTCGGAGGAAGTTTATCCTTCGTTAAAGGCAAAAAGCAAAAAACACGTACTGCAAGAACTAGCCCGTGTTGCTGCTGAAAAGACCGAATTAGACGAGAGGGATATTTTTGACGTCTTGTTACAGCGAGAGAGACTTGGCTCTACTGGTGTTGGACAAGGCGTAGCTATTCCTCATGGTAGGTTGCCATCGATTGATAACATTATTTGCGTTTTTGCTCGGCTTGATGAAAAAGTCAATTTTGACTCGCTTGATGATGAGCCAGTTGATTTAGTCTTTCTTCTTTTAGCTCCAGAAACAGCTGGTGCTGATCATTTGAAGGCCCTGGCACGTATTTCCAGACTGATCCGCGATCCGCAGATTTTGGATAAGTTACGTGGGTCTAGAGAGCAGGGAGCGCTTTATTCAGTTTTAACTGAAGCGTCTGCATCTCACGCAGCTTAATGCATTTATCTGCTTTTTATACCCGCAGAGTGGATTTTGACAGATTTTAGATAGAATAAAAAAGAGCACTGAATGAGATTTCAGTGCTCTTTTTTTATCTTTTTTTCTCACGGCTATTTCAAGCGCTTATGGCGCTTGAGCCTACGAGGTGCGGTGCTTGCACCGGGCAGCTGCGCTGCCATGTCCCTTTGCCCTCAAAAGGGCTGCGCTCCTTCTTCATAGCTTTCTTCCAGTTACCTGGTAGCAACAGTCGCATTAGTGCTCCTTCATTTGCCCACTAGCAACCGTCGAAGAGCAACCGCGTTAATTTACCGTATGGACGACTAATTTGTTATTTTCGGCGGCTTCTTTTGCTGAAAATAAATCTTCAGCCAATAAAACCGGCGTTCCGTTTGCCGCATGCACAGCGTAGAGCTGAGCTATTTCGGGGAACTCTTCAATTTCCGGGAATAAAAACCGCGCCTTACTCAAACTAACTTCCTGAATATAAACGACATTATCCATTCCTAAATCGGCAAAGTCTTCCTCAGCCATGGTTTTTACATGAGAATTTTCTAATTTCGGGTTGTTGATTTCTAACATGACTTTACCCTTTCCATAGTACGCTTAGTTATTTTGCTTTTAGGGCCACATCACCCCTTTTTTAAGCTGTCGTAATTGGTATTTTACGTAAAACCTTTATAGGCTCTGGTTTTCGAAGTTTTATAATTAACAATCCGTCCTTAAGTGTGGCAGAAGCAACTTCTATTGTCTCAGCGAGTATAAAGTTTTTTTTAAATTGCCGAGTTGCAATCCCTTGATGTAAAAACTCAGCTTTATCTTTTTTTAGTGCGCCTTCAGATTGCCCACCAACAACCGGCGCATTTAGTGCGCCTTCAGATTGCCCACCAGCAACCGGCGCATTTAGTGCGCCTTCAGGTTGCCCACCAGCAACCGGCGCTGCATCTGCGTTTTTACCTAAAACTCTTAGATTTCGCCCTTCCACAGTTACTTCCAGTAGATCTGCCGTAAATCCAGCAACAGCAAGGGTGATATTTAAAATTGTCTCTTCGTTGGTCTTGTTTAGTTTCTTTTCAATATTAAATGGCGGATATCCGCTTTCAGTTTGAAGATTAGCTATATGATCTAAAGTCTTTTCAAACTCTTCAAAACCCAGCACATGGGCATTATTTATTCTAATCATGCTGGGCATCTTTTTGCTTCATCTCTTAATATTTTATCTAAAACGAACCTACATAAAGTTAATTAATCTTAGTTTAGTTTTCTAATCTGGCATTAATGTGCCTAAAACTGGATTAAATATTCTCTGCGCTATAGGGCTCATCCCTTACTTCATATGGTGCAATGAATTAAATATTCAATGGCCTGGTTTACTTAAAAACGAACAGAGAAGCCCGTACCTTTATGAAATTAATCACTTAATCAAAGCAACCTTGTTACTGATTTTTTTACATGAAAATGTATGAAAAATGCCTATTGATTAAAATTTTAATGTTTTTTGAAACCAGACATCAATGGTTTCTTGTTACTGTTACATTGTTCATTGATATTGTAAAAATTGGGAAACACTGAATGTCTGACCTAGAAACATTAGAAGAAAACCGCACAATCCCGCGCACCCGTACTTTGCAGGGGGCTACGATTTTGGTTGATAAAAATTCTACGTTTAGTTGCCAGATTAAGACCCGGAGTGACAAAGGATTTGGTCTGAAGCTTGGCAATAGCAATGGCATTCCTGATAAGTTTCAGCTCGTCGATGGGAAAAATGATGTTTGCTATAATGTAGCTGTCGTTTGGCGCAAACGCTCAATGCTTGGTGTTGAGATCGTTGAATAAAGCCGGTAGCCACTTTTGAGCGGCACAACCCAAATATTTCTTATTGGATTAAAAGCAAAAAAATTTTAGTTTTTTTGTTTGCTTTTCATTAGCGTTTACTCAGCATGTCTTTGCTTATTTTGCACTGTCTCTGCTAGCAGTTAGAAAATAATTCACATCGCAATCGCTAGAGACTTTCCAACTTTCTTTGAATGGTGAATAAACCAAGCCATTTCGCTCGCGTGGTACCAGACCAGCATTCTCCACAATATCCGAGAGCTCATCAGGTGTGACAAAGCGGTTCCACTGGTGAGTGCCTTTTGGCAACCATTGCAACACATATTCAGCGCCAACAATGGCTAGCGCGAATGCTTTGGCAGTTCTGTTGATTGTGGAAAGGATTATTAGTCCACCAGGCGCCACTAATTCAGACACCATTGTTGTAAATTCAGGCACGCTTGGAACATGTTCGACCACTTCTAAAACAAAAACAACATCAAAGGTTTCCTTACCTTCAATAACGTCTTCAGCTTTGCAGGCTCGATAGTCGATATCCACTCCTTGCTGTTCAGCATGTATTTTCGCAGCTTTTATATTATTCTCAGAAGGATCTATTGCCGTTACCTTTGCGCCTTGTTTGGCCATAGGCTCTGCTACCAGACCGCCTCCACAGCCAACATCAATTAAACTCAAGCCCTTCAAAGCCTCATCGGCGCTGAAATCGCGGCCAAAATGTTGGCATATTTGCTCTCTAAAGAAGGCCAACCTTGCTGGACTGATTTTATGTAAGGGACGGAACTTTCCAGTTGGGTCCCACCATTCGTCTGCCATAGCCCCAAAACGAGCAATTTCTTCTGGATCTAAGGTTGCGGATTTTTGATGATTTTCTTCGCTCATAAGTTAATTAAGTGGATATTTGGAAGATTTGTCAACTAGTTCATTTCTTATTCCTTTTTAAAGACTTAACATGGCCATTTTAAAGGAATTAACTGGGCCTTTTTAAAGACTTAACGAAAGAAACTACATGATTTTTTTCGTCAAGGTTGATCGTTGTTTCAGTTCAGCGTATGTATAAGGCGGTCAAAGGGCTTGTCCCCTTTAAGAATAATAACATTTTGGGTAGGCTCTTTCTTTTTCACTCAATTTCCCAAGCTCAGCACTTTTATTGGCTAAGTAATGGCTATTTGCTAAGTAATGACAATAACTTAGTAAAAGAAAATGCTTTTGTGTGAAAACAGCGATGAAACTCCCCAATCATTGAACATTTGGACTTTTGGCTGAAA
>JAJFHW010000239.1 GCA_021775385.1 Hyphomicrobiales bacterium
GTAAGTGCTAATGTGCCTATGAGCATCATTGCATATGTTGCTGGGATCATTTTATAAAGCCCGCCCATATTACGCATATCCTGCTCGTCTGACATGGCGTGGATTACAGACCCCGCTCCTAAGAAGAGCAGCGCTTTAAAGAAGGCGTGTGTAAATAGATGGAAAATTGCGGCACCATAAGCACCAACGCCTAAGGCTACAAACATATAACCCAATTGAGAACAGGTTGAATAAGCGATCACCCGTTTAATATCATTTTGTACCAATCCGACGGTCGCTGCGAAGAATGCTGTGATCGCACCAACGGCTGTCACAACTGTTAAAGCGTCTGGTGTGATTTCAAAGAGTGGTGAGAGACGTGCCACCATGAAGACACCTGCTGTCACCATTGTTGCTGCGTGAATAAGCGCTGACACTGGTGTTGGGCCCTCCATCGCATCAGGCAGCCAGGTATGCAGTAAAAACTGCGCTGATTTACCCATAGCACCCATGAAGAGAAGTAAGCAGATGGTAGTTAGAATATCCACTTCCCAGCTTAGGAATGTGAATGTTTTACCAGCTTGTGCTGAGGCGCCCGCAAAAATTTGATCAAGGCTAATTGTGTCAAAGACCATATAGATAGCAAAGATACCGAGTGCGAAACCAAAGTCACCAACACGGTTGACAATGAAGGCTTTCATTGAAGCCGCGTTTGCTGAAGGTTTTTTGAACCAAAAACCGATGAGTAGGTATGAGGCAAGACCAACACCTTCCCAGCCAAAGAACATTTGCAGTAGGTTGTCTGATGTAATCAGCATCAACATAGCAAATGTAAAAAGCGAGAGATAAGCAAAGAACCGCGGGCGGTGTGGATCGTGATGCATATAGCCAATTGAATAGACATGCACCAAAGTTGAAACCGTGTTTACAACCACCAGCATAACAGCAGTTAGCGTATCTATGCGCAGGGCCCAGTTAATATCTAGTGAGCCAGACTGGATCCAGGGTAGAATTTGAACTTTTGCTGTTGTATGAGCAAAACCAACATCTACAAAGACTATCCAGGATAGGATCGCTGTAATGATCATGAGGCCACATGTGATATATTCACACATTTTAGCGCCGATCATACGGCCAAATAATCCGGCTATTAAAGCGCCTATGAGTGGGAGAAAGACAATCGCCTGATATAACATACTGCTCAGCCTTTCATCATGTTAATGTCTTCCACCGCGATAGATCCACGGTTACGGAAGTAAGTTACAACGATCGCCAGACCAATTGCGGCTTCACCAGCGGCAACGGTTAAAATCATCAACGCGAAGATTTGCCCAGAAAGGTTATTCAGAAAAGCTGAAAAAGCGACCAAATTTATATTCACAGCTAGCAGCATCAGCTCGATCGACATCAGAATGATGATCACATTTTTCCGATTTAGAAAAATACCAATCACACCGAGTGTGAATAAAATTGCCGCGACTGACAAGTAATGTGACAGTCCGATTTCCATGGGGTGTCCCTCTCTTAGGCTTTAAATTTGGCTTACGTCTTTAATTCTGGCTTGCGCCTTAAATTCTGACAGCTTTAGCCGCCTATAATCTGTGTTTTGTATTTTATACTGGTACTGGCTTTAATCTCTTAAATACCTTTACCTGTTTCAACTTGTTTTATTTCAATTGCATCTTTAGGATTTCTAGCAACTTGTGTCGCAATATCCTGGCGTTTCACACCTTCTCTTGTACGCAACGTCAGAACGATCGCGCCGACCATTGCAACAAGAAGTAAAATACCCGCGGCTTCAAAATAATAGAGATGATCTGTATAAAGAACACGGCCAAACGCCTCGGTGTTCGTTATGCTTTCATCAATGACTTTATTTTTCTCAAGTTTAGAAATAGCTGGATTTAAGACCCATGCACTGGTCGCCATGATGATTTCTAAAAGCAGCACACCGCCGATCATCAAACCAACTGGCAAATAGCTTAAAAAGCCTGATTTTAATTCAGCAAAATCCACATCGAGCATCATCACAACGAAGAGGAAGAGAACTGCAACTGCGCCCACATAAACAATGAGCAGGATAACAGCGAGGAATTCAGCCCCTAATAGCAAGAAAAGACCTGCTACGTTAAAAAATGCCAAGATAAGGAACAGCACGGCGTGAACCGGGTTCCGTGCGGCAATCACCATTACACCTGAAAGTATTGACAGGCCGGCAAACAGATAAAAGAACAGAGCGGTAAGCATTGTATTGATTGTCCTTTCAATCTCTATCTAAATTTCGCATCGCTGCGAATGTTTTCAGCAATCTCACGTTCCCAACGGTCACCATTGGCAAGCAGACGTGCTTTATCATAATAAAGTTCTTCGCGAGTTTCGGTTGCAAATTCAAAATTTGGACCCTCAACAATGGCTTCAACTGGGCATGCTTCCTGGCAGAAGCCACAATAGATACATTTCACCATATCGATGTCATATTTTGTGGTGCGGCGTGTGCCGTCATTGCGGCTTGGGCCTGCTTCAATGGTGATGGCGCCAGCGGGGCAAATCGCTTCACATAATTTACAAGCAATGCAACGTTCTTCTCCATTTGGGTATCTGCGAAGAGCGTGTTCACCACGAAAACGTGGGCTTATTGGCCCCTTTTCAAAGGGGTAATTTATCGTTGCTTTTGGTTTGAAAAAATATTTCATCGCCAAGATAAACGCTTGCACGAATTCCCACAAAAAGAGTGATTTGATAAATTGCATCATAGATTTATCCTCCTACGCTTTCGAAGTACGATCCGAAAACATATGGACCGGCAAAATAGCCGATGATTGGAAATAGAATTAGGGAAATTAAACCCATATTTCTCATAAAACTCGTGACTTGGCGTGTTTCATTAAGTGTAGCTTCATGCTCAACAGCTTTTTTTGCCATTTTATTGCCGATAAAAGTGAGGACTAAAAAATCCAGCACACCAACAGCTGCACCTATAGCTAACCCCATTAATGACGGTGTCATTTCTGGTGTCATTATACACCCCCAGCTTTTGTGAAGTGTAGAACGCTGGCTACAAGTACGACCATGAAGAGTGAAAGTGGTAGAAACACTTTCCAGCCCAAACGCATAAGTTGATCATATCTGTAACGAGGGACCATTGCCTTCACCATTGCAATCATAAAGAAGACTGCTAAGGTTTTTAATATGAACCAGATAAATCCTGGGACCAAATTGTATGGCGCGATATCAAAAGG
>JAJFHW010000240.1 GCA_021775385.1 Hyphomicrobiales bacterium
GTCCCAACTTCTTTTGCAATGGTTGTCAGGGCTACATTTTCAGCATGAAGCGCACCATTTATGTAAGAAAAGTGGCGCATTTTTTATTCTTTAATTTTTAAGTTGATTGCCGAGCCTGTAAGACAAAATATTTTTGTTTTACAGGCTCCGACGTTTTATTTAAGAAACCAGCTTTAATTTAAGAGCTTATCAAGGATGAAACCACGATGTGGTTTTTCTTCTTCTACCGCAGCAGGTGTGCCATCTTCAGTTTTAGCACTAGGTGGGGCTTCCAATGGTCCCTTTGCACCGCATGCTGTAAGAGACAGTGCAGCAAGTAACAGTGCCAGCCCAGCTAAAATATTGATAGCTTTTGCAGTGCGCAGAAGCTTAGACAGAGACATGTTAGACAAAGACATGGACTTCTGCAGAGACATGGGTTGCAATCCTTTTAATGTGCTTTTGCGTCTGTTTTGCTCGCTACTTTATATTTTTAAAACATAAAGAATAAGCGCCAAATTCTCTTGATTTGGCTTTTAAATACCATTTGGGCTTGAACTTACCTTGCCTAAACTGATTTTTCCAGTGATTTTATCCACTTCTTCGCCATTTTTCGAACCTCTGTGGGCGCTGTGCCACCATAAGATTTACGACTTTTTACGGAATTTTCGACTGAAAGAACGTTGAAAATGTCTTTTGTGATTTTGGGCTCAACTGATTGCATGTCAGCTAGTGGTAATTCATGCAAACGCAGATTTTGTTTTTCAGCTAATGCTACAATGCTGCCTGTGACATGGTGAGCGTCTCTGAAGGGCAAGTTAATTACTCGCACTAGCCAGTCTGCGATGTCGGTGGCTGTTGAAAAACCGCCACCAGCTGAGGCTGCCATTTTCTCTTTGTTTGGAGCCATATCTTTGATCATGCCAGTGAGGGCTGCAAGGGCTAGGGAGTAATTATCCAAAGCATCAAAAGCCATTTCTTTGTCTTCCTGCATGTCTTTTGAATACGCTAACGGCAAGCCTTTCATGACTATAGATAACCCGTTAAAAGCACCAATGATGCGGCCAACTTTTGCCCGGATGAGTTCTGCTGCATCTGGATTGCGCTTTTGGGGCATGATGGAAGAGCCGGTTGTAAAACTATCTGAGAGTTTGATGAAATTAAATTCAGCGGATGACCATATGACGAGTTCTTCGGCAAAGCGTGATAAGTGAATGGCACTAATAGATGCTGCGCTTAGAGTTTCCAGGATAAAATCTCTGTCTGCTACGCTATCGAGTGAATTTGCTGTTGGGCGGTCAAAGCCTAAGGCTTTAGCGGTCATTTTCCGGTTTATTGGAAAAGATGTGCCAGCTAGTGCGGCCGCGCCGAGTGGACATTCGTTTAATCTTTTTCTTGCGTCTATAAAGCGTGTTGCATCGCGGCCAAGCATTTCCACATAAGCCAAACAATGGTGGCCAAAAGTGACTGGTTGCGCTGTTTGCAGGTGTGTATAGCCAGGCATCACTACGTCTGCATGTTCTTCAGCTTTTTTGGCCAATGATAGCTGTAGGGCTGCAAGTTGATTTATAAAATGATCAATTGTGTCTCTAACATAGAGCTTAAAATCAGTTGCGACTTGGTCATTTCTTGATCTGGCGGTGTGAAGGCGGCCTGCAGCGTCTCCTATGATCTCTCTTAATCTTGATTCGACATTCATGTGAATGTCTTCTAATTGACGTGAGAAGGTGAATTGATCAGTTTCAATCTCTTTTTGGATTTGCTTCAACCCGCTGATGATTTTTTTGCAATCGGATTTGCTTAGAATGCCAGCGTCTACCAGCATTTCTGCATGAGCAATTGAGCCTAAAATGTCTTGATTATAGAGGCGCTTGTCGTATCCGATGGAGGCGTTAATTTCTTCCATGATTTCGGAGGGACCTGAAGCAAAGCGTCCGCCCCACATTTTATTTGTCATCCACGTTGGCCTTCTTTATTGATTGTGTTCAAAATCTTTAGTTTATTGTATTCAAAATTTCAGTGCTTATATTCGCTTAGATACCAATTAGAGGTAAATTTATGAGACTTACGATCATTTCCGCTCTTGTTGCAACTGTAATTGGCTTTGTCGCTGTATATGCGAGTTTGACCCTTAGTGGCAATGGGGAAAAGAAAACAGATGCCACAAATCAGCAAAAATATCAAAAAATGCAAGGTGAACGGCTCCGGGCGTTTATTTTTCATAAAGAACCCAAGAAAATTGAAGATTTTAAATTTCAGGATGCTTTTGGCAAAACACGCGCTCTTTCTGATTGGAAGGGTAAGGTTGTTCTTGTTAATCTTTGGGCGACCTGGTGTGGGCCTTGCCGGGAAGAAATGCCTTCACTTGATAATTTAAAGAAGCATTTTTCGAACAGCCCGTTTGATGTTGTGACGATTTCAATGGATCGCGGCGGGCTTGGTAAACCTAGAAAGTTTTTCGATAAAGAACGGATTAAATATCTGGATCTTTACATCGATAAAACCACAAAGCTTATGTTTAAAATGCGGGCAGTTGGATTACCTGCTACGATTTTGCTTGATGCTGAGGGGCGTGAAATTGGCCGCTTAGCTGGCCCCGCTCAATGGGATAGTGATAGAGCTATAAAAATTGTTCAAAAGGCGCTGGTTAAATAAGTGAACCCACTGGTATTTTTATTTTTTCTTTGAGAGTAGAAAAACAGATTCTCTACCGAGAAGATTGTGCATGAACAAAGGGATGTCATCACTTAACTCTTTGCCATAGCCATTAATTGAGATGGCTTCTTCAACTTTGGTGTTTATGTTTTTGCAAAGAGTTGCAAAATCTTTGACTGTACAAAAGTGAATGTTTGGCGTGTCATACCACTGCTCAGGCAGCTTGTCAGTTACGGGCATGCGGCCAAAGGCTAAGATTTGCCAACGGATTTTCCAGTGTCCGAAATTAGGGAACGAAACGATCGCATAATCTGCAATGCGAAGAAGTTGTTCAAGTACTAATTTAGGGTTTTTTGTGGCCTGGATTGTTAGACTGAGGACAGCGTAATCAAAGCTTTTATCTGGATAATTTACTAAATCTCTATCAGCATCACCTTGAATAACGCTTAGTCCTTTTGCTACAGCATGATTTACATTTTTTTGATTGATTTCAATGCCACGGCCATCGATGTTTTTTTCCTGTCGCAACAATTCTAGTAAAGCGCCATCGCCGCAGCCAATGTCGAGCACGCGGGCGTTGGGGCTGATCATTGATTTAATGATCAGGTGGTCATGTCTAATTGAGTGCGGATTGTTTATTCGTTCTTGATTGTTGCTCACGACAAACCCTTTTTATTCGCGCTGGCACTAAGGCCCTTTTGTTTGGCACCTGCGCTAATGAAGCCTTTAATTGCTGAAATCATTTCAGGCTCGTTAAGTAAGAAAGCGTCATGGCCTTTTTCTGATTCAATATCGACAAATGAAACATTGGCAGCGTTTGCTGTGAGGGCATGGACAATTTGTCGGCTTTCTCTTGTTGGAAAGAGCCAGTCACTTGTGAAGGAGACAACGCAAAATCGTGTTTTTGTATTTTTAAAAGCGCCTGCTAAAATGCCATCGTGCTCAGCAAATAGATCGAAATAATCCATTGCCCTAGTTATGTAGAGATATGAATTGGCATCAAACCTATCAACAAACCTGAAGCCTTGATGGCGCAAATAACTCTCAACCTGAAAGTCTGCATCAAATCCAAAGGTAACTTTTTCTCGTTCTTGTAAATTGCGTCCAAACTTTGAGTGCAATGCTTCATCAGAGAGATAGGTGATATGAGCGGCCATACGGGCAACGGCCAATCCTTTGCGAGGATTTGTTTTTTCTTCTAAATAGCGACCACTTTTCCACTCTGGGTCTGCCATAACCGCTTGGCGACCGACTTCATGAAAGGCTATGTTTTGGCTTGAGTGGCGGGCTGCTGTTGCGATTGGGATGGCTGAGAATACGCGTTCCGAATATTTAGATGCCCACTGGAGCACTTGCATACCACCCATTGAGCCGCCAATCACAGAAAAGAGCTGGTTAATTCCTAAGCTATCTATTAGGTGAACTTGAGCTTTTACCATGTCTCCAATTGTAATCATGGGGAAATCAAGTCCGTATATTTTACCTGTTTTAGGGTTGATTGAGGCGGGGCCAGTAGAGCCCATGCAGCCTCCTATGACATTTGGGCAGAGGACGAAATATTTATCTGTATCAATTGGTTTGCCGGGGCCAACAAGGATTTCCCACCAGCCCTCTTTGCCCGTGACTGGGTGTTTGCTGGCAGCGTATTGATCACCGGTCAGGGCATGACAGACTAAAATGGCGTTGCTTTTATCTGCGTTTAGGGTGCCGTAGCTTTCATAAGCGATGGTAAAGGGTGAAAGTGTGGCACCAGATTCTAACTTTAACTCTTTATTCTCAAAGGTTTTGGTTTCTGATTTGGTGTTGGCATGACGAGTTGTAGCTACAGAAGAAGAGGTTTCTTCCCCATCCAAGTCAGTGCTTGTGTCTTTTTGTAAGACCTTTTCATCAGATTGACCATTAGTTTGATCTCTGTTTTTAGGATGGCTTGTCATACATACTTTCGAAGTTAAGATCTCAAAAAACTCAAGGAATTTAAAGTCAGCTCTCTTATTTACGATATTTTTCCTTGAAGATCATTAATATTATTAAGCTTTGATTTGGCATTCATAAAAAAATTAGTGCAGGTTAGGTGAAATTCGCTTAAACCTGCTGTTAAATGTTATTTAAACGGAAAAAACGTGATGAGCTCTGACTTTACGCCAAGAAAGACTATTCTTGATATTTCGCCTTATGTGCCAGGAAAATCAAGTGCTGGGGCTAATAAAAAAGTAATTAAGCTTTCTTCGAATGAAACACCTCTTGGGCCTAGCCCTATGGCTGTTGAGAGCTATTCGCATGGAGCCTCTAAGTTGTTTCGTTACCCTGATGGGGCAGCGACTGAGCTTCGTGATGCTATTGCTAAGCAATATGGTTTGGATGCGACGCGGATTATTTGCGGCGCTGGGTCAGATGAATTGCTTAATCTTATAGCGCAAGCCTATTTGCAAGATGGTGATGAGGCGATTTACACTGAACATGGATTCTTGGTTTATAAGATTGCTATACAAGCTGCGGGAGCTACGCCTGTTGTGGCAAAAGAAATTGATTTAACAGCGAATGTTGATGAGATTTTAAAGGTAGTAACGGCCCAGACGAAACTTGTGTTTATTGCTAATCCGAATAATCCTACCGGGACTTACTTGCCCCACGATGAGATTAAGCGTCTTCGAGCAGAACTTCCAAGTTCTGTTGGTTTGGTTCTTGATGGGGCATATGCTGAATATGTACGCCGTAATGATTATGAAGCTGGGCTTGAATTGGTGGCGACAACTGAAAATACTATTATGACCCGGACCTTTTCGAAGATTTATGGTTTAGCTGCGCTTCGCATTG
>JAJFHW010000025.1 GCA_021775385.1 Hyphomicrobiales bacterium
AGTTGTGTGAAGTTTTTTGTTGCTCTTTGAACGATCAAAGACCCTTGAAGAGCATCGATGAACAGATAAGCTAAATCTTGTGGTGTTTCACTAAAATTAAACTCACCCGATTTCTTACCTTTTGAGAGAATACCTTCTAACCACTTAACATGATCATCAAAGAAGAGAGCCACTTCTGCCTGCATATTAGGCGGTAGAGCCATAAATTCTCCGGCAAGTGAGGCACAGAGACAAATCTTATCTCCTGTCTCGCCTAAATCCTTGTAAGGGGTAAAATAAAATGTGAGCGCTTGCATCGCTGTAGCGGTTTCGTCATTTGTTAAACGGTTTAAAGCAACAGCAAAATTCATCCGATAGCGTTGGACAACGGCAATGCCCAGCGCTTCCTTACTTGCAAAGTGATGGGTAATACTTGGTTTCTTGATGCCAACTAAATCAGCAATATCTTGAAAGCTGATGGCGTTGAACCCTCTTTTTTGTATAAGGTCCTGACTGATATCAAGAATTTTATCTTTTGTGTTGATTACAGTATTCTCCATAAAACCTTTATATACTACCTCTACTTAATCTGCTTAAATTGAACCGCGTTTACTCCAAAATTGACAACCGTTCTTTGTTTTCATAACTGCTTTGCTCTCTTTGGGCAAACGTATCCAGCTGTATTTTTCCAATTTTTTGCCGTCAAATTCAACAGACCCTTCTAAAATCAGGATTTCAATACGATGTTCATTCGTTTTCAAGGTGTGCTCTGTTTGTGGTTCTAATTTTTCAAGTTGTACATGTTCTCGTTCATTTTTAAAGAGCTGTATTTGGTTGTGATTATTCTTGGGCCCAGTGTTGCGACCATTTTTGTCATCACTGTTGTGCCAGAGGGCAGTGCTTGTATCCAGATTAACCTGTGGCTCACCTTTTTCATCCATTTGGCATAATTTGACGAAAATCGTGCAACCTTCTTCACTGTGCGGAGCATGGCTGCTGCCTGGTGGATTTCTTACATAATAGCCTTTGCCATAATCACCGGATTGATCAGAGAAAGTCCCATCCAGTACAAAATATTCTTCGCCGCCACCATGAGTGTGACTTGAAAATGAGGATCCTGGTGCATAGCGTACAATTGATGTCGCTCGACCGGCTTCAGCTTCTTCACGTTCTAAACGCCGCCTATCAACCCCTGGCAGTGGCGAGGGGCTCCAGTCCATTTTATCCGTTTCAATAATTATGCTTTTTGAAAAATCTAAGTTGATATTGCGATCATTGCTCATTAAATCACTCCCGTTTGGCTCATTAGAATACCTCAGTATGGGGACGCAAATCGAGTTCCTGTGTCCAACATGATAGATCTTGTTTGATTAAATTAATATATTGCTCTGCTAGAGCTGTTGAGTTTATGCATTTACTCAATGGTAAATTAAATTTGTTTTGAGCTCTTTTTCCTTCAATGATGCCATCAACAATAACATGAACTATGTGAATACCCCTTGGAGCAAATTCTCTTCCTAAAGATTGGCTTAATGACCTTAGAGCAAATTTAGCCGATGAAAACGGGGCTGAGTTGGCATTCCCCTTTAATGATGCAGTCGCTCCGGTGAAGAGAATTGTTCCTGATTTATTTTCAATCATATGAGGGATGAGTTCTTTACAGACAGTGACAGCTGTTTTCACCATCCCATTCCAACTTTCCGAGAATTCATCGATTGAGCAATCCAAAAATGGTTTCAAAACAAGTTGCGCCGGATTGTGAATATAGACGGCTATTGGGCCGACATCTTTTTCAAGACGTTCAATCTGAGATTTGATAAACATTGTATCATTCAGATTTCCAAGTACAGCTTCGCCACCCTGAGTATCCTGGAACTTCAATATCAAATCAGACTTTTCATTTGAAGATCTTGCTATTCCAACAACATGATACTCTTCAGCAATTAATTTTTGCAAAAGAGCATTACTGAATTCAGATGCTGTTCCTATTCCACCGATTATTGCAACTTGTTTTGTCATCTTGCCTCTCTTTAGGCTGTAACACTCTTTAAGTAGAAGCACTCTTTAAGCAGAAGCACTCTTTAAGCAGAAGCACTGGGGCGAGTGGAGACATCTTCATACCATCGCTTGATATTTGGGTAGTCTTCCAATTTCTCAATTTTGATGAATAGAGCAAAGTCTATGGAGCAAAGGGCTGTGATATCTGCAATTGAATATTTATCACCAGCTACATATTTATTTGTTGTTAGTTGCTTGTTTAATTGCTCTAAGCCGCTGCGTGCCATTTCTCTGTTTTTTTCACCCCAGTCTTTATTTTGGTAAAGCTCTATTGCACCCAAGCCTTCTGTCGCATGGTGAAAATATGTACCAACACAGCCCATAAGGGATTGCTCGACGCGTCTTTGCCACATGTCTATAACTGCGCTTTCTTTAGGAGTTGATCCCATCAGGCTAGGTTCTGGGAAAGCGTCTTCAAAATAACGACTAATCGCAAAGCTTTCACTAATATAAGTACCATCATCTAGCTCAAGAACAGGGACGACCTCTGAAGGGTTTTTCTTCACAAACTCTTCTGTACGATGCTCGCCGGACGGCACATCAACTTGCACGAACTCGACATTGTTTATGCCTTTTTCTGCAAGGAACATGCGAACTCTACGTGGATTTGGAAACGGGTTAAATTCATATAGTTTCATTTTCTTGTCCTTTTTATATTTAAAGCAGACCGAGAGTGGTTAGGCCGATGATCAACTGGCAGAAAAAACCAATTGCGAAGGCAATTGTTCTAAGGCCAGGAATACCCAATGTGTAAACAAGGAAATGAGCTAAGCGGGCAAAGAAATAAACCATTGCTGCCGTTGCCGTGAGGGGAGTTGCCAAGCCTGTAATATGAAGGACAATGACGAGGGGGGCAAAAATTACAAGATTTTCAACTGCATTTTCGTGTGCGCACATCATACGCTTTGCCCAAAGTGCGGTTGGGCTTGGATCTGAATTAGAATTAAAGACGGCTTGACCAATGCCCATCTCGATAAGACGGTTTATGATGTAAGGTAACCAGAAAATGGCTGTCATTAAGACTGTGAGTGTTAACCAATAGAGTTCTGCTGTCATGATAAGCTCCGTAAATATCAATCGTTATGTAAGTTATACTATTTTACCTACCTTACGTTAGGTAGTTATGCAAGGCTTAATTTCCCCCTCTCCTAGTGAGGTAGCAATTGTGTGAATTGAGCTTTTTGTGAAATCTGAGTTTTGGATTGCTGTCATTTGAACAGGAAATGAGAAAAATTTTTAATCGGCACTTGTAATTTCATACTTGTCATATCTAATCTAGTTATCGACTGCCTAAATTAACTATCGTTACGGAACTTAATCCCCTTTGGATGTTTTTCTTACTATAATTTGTGACCACACACCTTTTAACACTGCTGAATGCGACACCAGACATATGACCATGACTAAATTTTCAAAAATCGCCTTTGTTTCTGGTGAGACAGATAAAGCTGAACAAGCCGTTGCTGAGTTGAAAGCTCGCTATGACCATTCTTCCGTTGAGGATGCCGATGTGATTGTCGCTCTTGGGGGCGATGGTGTTATGCTACAAACTTTGCATTCAACGATAGACCGCCCTCGTCCGATTTATGGCATGAACTTTGGCTCTATTGGCTTTTTGATGAATGAATATAGTCTGGATGGTCTACTTGAGCGACTAGAACTTTCTGAAGAGAATATTATTCATCCTCTAAAATTGAAGGCATATAACGGGGAAAATCAGTCATTGAAGGCGCTGGCGATCAATGAAGTTTCACTGTTTCGTCAATCACACCAGGCTGCAAAGTTAAAAATTTCAGTTGATGGGCGGAAACGCCTGGGTGAATTAATTTGCGACGGGGTGATGGTGGCTACACCAGCTGGCTCCACAGCCTATAACTTTTCAGCTCATGGACCGATTTTGCCAGTAGGGGCTCAATTGCTGGCCCTTACCCCGATTAGTCCTTTTCGGCCTAGACGGTGGCGGGGAGCTTTGCTTAAAAACCATGCGGTGGTTGAGATTGAAGTATTAGAACCTTTGAAGCGCCCTATTAACGCTGTTGCGGATCATCACGAATTTAAAGACATTCGGCGGGTAGAAATTAAGGAAGACCAATCTATTTCTTTAAGGTTATTGTTTGACCCTGGTCATGCGCTTGATGAACGTATCATAAACGAACAGTTCTTTTACTCTTGATAAGGATTAACGCGTTTTTTGATCAAAACCGCTTTATCCGCATGCAAATTACTCATATTATTCTCGTTTTTGTCAAATCTTTTTTAAATGGTTCGGCCCTATAGTGTATTCATTGAGAAATTCAGGAACCTTAAGTTTTTAAAGTTTCAGAGTTTAGTATTGAGTTGATCTGGACCCGTAGACCTATGGCAAAAATTGAATTTGAGAAACTAAGATTCGTCGTTGCAGATGATAATGCGCACATGCGCCGCATCGTTCGGACTTTATTACGTGCTTTTGGTTCACGTGAAATTTGTGAAGCTGAAGATGGTGCTTCTGCTCTTGAAGCGGTGGAAAATTTTCTACCCGATATTCTGATCACAGATATTAAGATGCCTATTTTTGATGGGATCGAACTGACGCAAATGATCCGTAATCCAGATGGTTCTAAACACCCATACTTACCTATTATTATGTTAACGGCTTACTCAGAACGTAAGCGCGTTTTACAGGCTAGAGATTCTGGGGTTACTGAGTTCTTATGCAAGCCCGTTTCTGCAAACGCTCTTTATAAACGGGTTCAAAATGTTATTGAGAACCCTCGCCCCTTTATTAAGGTCAGCACCTATTTTGGACCTGATCGCCGTCGTAGTGCTGATCCAAACTTTAATGGTGATGAGCGCCGTAAAACTGATTCGAATGCCTTCATGGTTGGTGAACAAGTTTCTCTGTAAGTAATTATAGTCAATAGAGATTGAAAAAAACATGTCAGCGGAAATGCAAAAAGCTAAAGATGAAGAAATCATTGTCATTCCTCCTCGGACTGACTTGAAAGATCGTGTTCTTAAACCGGGAAGTTCAAATGGAGCTTGCAAAAGAGCCATTAAGGCGGCTGAGAGTGCAATTGAAGAACTTAGTGTCGAGTTTGACGGCTGGATGACTACTTCGATTGATGAGCTTTTATTAAAGCTTCCGCAAGTTCACCAAGATGGACTTAATAGTGCGGCTGGCGAAGAGCTGCATACGATTATGCATGATTTAAAAGGGCAAGCCACAACATTAGGATATCCAGTTGTTGCTGAGATTAGTGATACTCTTTGTAACTTAATGGAAAAAGCACCGGACACATCTCGGATTAGCTCTAAAATTGCAGAACTTCATGTACGCTCTATTCAAACCATTGTACAAGAATGCACTAAAAATCATGATGACCCTAAAGCGAATGCTATTTCACTTGGCCTTCGGCAAATGGTGATGAAAATTTTAAAGCAAGAATTTGATCGGGCAGATCAAAAATAAGGTCTGAGTTTACAACTTAACCTAACCCACCTTTGCGAAATAAGCCGGCAGCCTTTGATGAACTTTTTTCACCTAAGTCTAAAATTGGTTTTTGCTTAGCTACGTTATTGACTGCAAATTTTTCATTTTGCGATGCCGCATTTGTCACAACGCCCCACACTCCAATTTGCCCTTCACCGCTTTTCTTTTCGCCAACTTGCTTTTTACCATTGATATTGGCGGTAAGTTGCACATTTCTAGCAAGAGTTACGTGCTGTTTTTTCTGCACGGCTTTTACTTCAAAGCTATTCGTGACAGGTTGGCCTTTTAAAGCAGGCGTGTGGTTTGTGAACAATGTGCCTTCTAATCCTTGGTGAAAGATTTGCCCCGTGTGGTTTGCTTTCTCGCTCTTGGATACACTTGTAATTTCTTTACCTGCAGCCCCGTGTGTTAGGTGATAATCAGCAGCACCTTGCAAAATAACCGGTTGTTTTACTGCCTCTAATTCTGCAATTTTCATTTCTTGTCTGTTTTGTGCAACATCGATTTTCTGTACAGAATGGCGGCGCACCAGATTATGATATAAACCTTTCACGCTGACTGCATTTCCACTTTTATAAAATAGTGATTTGTTTGAATTTGCTGCTTGTGGAAATAAATCGGCTGCTTTCATGTCTGGCTTTAGAGACGAGGCATGTATTAACTTACTGCCATTATGAGCGCCGAGAAAATGCGCGATGTAGAGTTCGCCGGATGTAGGTTTGCGACCAACTTTTGCTTCAATTGTTTCAGCATTTTGTTGAGTGAATGCGCCTGCCATTAGTGCGGCGACTTCAGGCTTGTTACGTAATGCTAGAATTTCACGCCGTGTTTCAACGTTCTCGACGCGATATTTCCCAGAACTTGTTTTTGTGATTTGTGCTGCAGCTTCTTTTAACCCCAGTTCTGGCCCTTTTTCTTTGACCATTTGCAACCAGGTGCTTTCTATAAATTGAAAAAGACCAGATGCACTTGAAGTTGGTGCTTTTACACTCGGGCGAAACCCGCTTTCTCGCTTGGCTGTGTCAACTAAATATTGAAAATCAACGCCTGTTGCTGCTGCCGCTTTTCTAAGTGCGGTCTCAATTTTAAGGGGCATTTGCGTGGTGGAACCAACAGCCATAATCTAACCCGTTCTGTTATTGATACGCACTACGAATATGAAACTAAGAATTGTTCAACTTTACGCGATCTTTCTTAACGCTCTGTTAATCTTTTGAGTTGTGATGTTTCTTCTAGAAAATGCAGTTTTTAAGGACTTTTTCAAAAAATTGGCTTATTTAATGGTAATAGTTAGAATGTTTTTTAATAGGTTTATATGACTCTCTCATTACTTAAAGCTTTGATTGTGGTTTTACCCACTGAAAATCTACGCACTTGTGTGAATAAATGTTAAAATACAATTGATTTACGATGACCAGTTAAGATGACAAATTACTATGAATAAGGCGCCATTTAATTCTCTAATTTTTGGAAATAAGCATATGTATTACTTAAGTTTAGGGATAAAGAAGACTTTTTGCTTGTTCACTGCTTTTTCGACCTTTTTCGTAGCATTTTTCTTTATTCTAACCTCTCTTTCATCACATGTGCATTCAGCTGATAAACAGGCCGTTTCAGCCCCACAAACCATGCTTATCCTGGATGGTTCCGGGTCTATGTGGGGTAAGATCAAAGATGGTCACAAAATTTTAGTTGCTAGAAAAGCAATTGCGGGGGCCATTCGGCCGTTTGAGGGGAAGTTAAATCTTGGTCTCATGTCTTATGGGCATAGGAAACGGGCTGCTTGTCTGGATATTCAGCTACTAAAACAAACATCTCCTTTAAACCCTCTTCAATTTTCTCGCATTGTTAATCGCATTAAACCCATTGGTAAAACTCCGATAACGTCTACTTTGAGCTCAGCGGTTAAAATTTTAAATAGAAAAGGCGCTACTGGTTCATCCATAATTCTCCTTGCCGATGGGCCTGAGAACTGCCGGAAAGACCCCTGTTCTTTAATCACCCCTGCCTTTGCGAAACAGAACAAACTGACTGTGCACGTTATTGCTTTTTCTATGTTGCCAAAAGATGCACGGTCTCTTCAGTGTCTATCTCAAAACAGTGGAGGGAGTTTTCACACTCCTTCGGATCAAAAAACTTTGGAAGCTGCAGTAACAGCTGCTTTAAATTCTAGTTTGAAAAGTGATACCCTTAAAGCCCCTATCAACAAGAAGCCGGAGCCTAAAAAGATTGTTGTAAAACCTGGCATTAAACTTTCAGCTCACCTAGGAGCCAAAAGCCCAGCTTTGAAAATAGGTGTCTCTTGGAAAATTGAGAAATTAACGAACAAAGGAATTGCCGAAAGTGACCTTCCTCCCTGGACTAGCAAAACTGCAGAAACCGAATTTGATTTAACACCTGGTGCCTATCGCATTGTTGCTGATTTTGATGAATATCAAGTTATCCGAGACATTGAGGTTCAGAAAAACAAACGTGAATTGTCACGTTTTATTTTCAATCTAAGTCAATTGAAATTACCAGCTGGATGGGCCCTCCCTGATAGCCGCTCTGGCTTTGGAAAATTACTACTTGAACGTCAGGCTGATAAAAAACAAAAAAATCTTCCCCTTCAAAATCAAAGTGAAATTATGATCTTTGATTTGGCCAAGTCCTCCGAAACACGCCTAATTCCTGCTGGCACCTATAAAATTTCAGGTATTGAGAATGGGAAAATGCTAAACTGGTTCTTGCATGCTTCGCCTGGCAAACTTATTGAAATTCCTATTTGGAAGAAAACGGGCAGAATTCGTTTTGACTTTAAAAACACATCAGGTGGCACAGCTTTATCAGCTCCTTACATCAAAGTTTATAGAACTGACCTAAAACCAGATAAGTTAGTGGAGGTTGCCCGCTCTCGAGCAAAAACGCCTCAATTTGATCTGGCTCCCGGGAAATACCTAGCTCATATCATTGATGGACATGCTGAAATGCGGCATAGTTTCTCTATTAAAGCTGGACATTTTGCCTCTCAACCACTTTCTCTTGATCAAGGTGGCTTAAAAGTTGACGTTTTGAGGCAAAACCAAAAAGAGGCTCATCACCTAGAAATTTTAAAGCTTAATGAGAACTCAGGCCTGAAATACATAACTGAGCTTTCTGATTTTCAGAATGACATCAAGCTCTCTCCTGGGAAATATAGGCTTATATACAGAGCGTCCCAGTCAGATCGTGCTCGTGTAAAGGATGTACAGATTATCAACGGCGCGACTAAAACTATAAAATTTGCAACACGGCAGGCGTATGTGAGCTTTTCAATTTCAAAACGCGACGATGCCCTTTCTCGACATCAAATTTTTTGGCAATTATTTGATGAAAAGGGACATATAGTTTGGCAAAGCGTTGAACCCAATCCAAGTTTATATTTATCTGCCGGTACGTACAATATCGTTGCTGAGATAGGAAATGATAAATTTAGATCAAAGCTTAGGATAAAAGGGAAAAAACCAAGAAAATTTGATTTATCTGACAAGCAAATCAACTAGAGTCTAAAGCTATTGTTCGTTTCACTTTTGGCAAATCAGGCGAACAATGGCTATATGAAAATTAAATTCGTTTTTTAATTTTCATGGCTTACTTTTTAAACAACAGAATGAGAACGTTATGTCTCCAAAAGATCTCCAAAACTCTAGGGCTTGCAAACGAGCTTTAATCAAACAAAATTGGCACTCAGTCGTATATAAATTAGCGCTTTGTCTGTTTTGCAGTCTATTACTTTTGCCAAGCCTTTCTTTCAAGGCTGAGGCTCAGACTGATACTTCCCCTTCTGTTGTCGTAATTTATGGCTTATCGAAAAGCATGTGGGCCAAACTTGATAATGAAATCAAGGTCACAATTACGCAAAAAGCACTATCGAGCGCTTTGAATACTTATGATAAAAAAATCAATGCTGGCTTGCTTGCCTATGGGCATATTGCCAGCCGTGGCTGTAATTCAGTTCAAGTTATTAAGCCACTTCAAAAATTAAATGCATCAAGTTTTGTCCCGGTGATTAATCCCTTAAGGCCACGCGGGGCAGCTCCGATTGGGCAGTCTTTGCTTGATGCTGCGAGCCTTTCTAAAGATAAATCAAAACCATTGCGAATTATTCTTTTGAGTGATGGTATTGGTAAATGCCCTCTTGATCCGTGTGAAACCGCTTTAAGTTTAAATGGAGCGAACCCTAATATTACGATTGATGTTATTGGCATTGGTAAAGCCAACTCACCGACCATAAACCCTCTTAGCTGTGTCATTACTCCTTCGAATGGCAAGCTAACTTATGCGAGCACAGCTGAAGGAATTAGCGTTGCATTAGGTGCCAGTATAGAGAGGGCTAAGCTTGTAAAACCTGCTCTTATTGCACAAAAAACGGTTAAAGAAAAAGATGGAAATTCATGGGCTGGCGCCACCGAAATTATTGTTGAGCCTACGAAAAAGACGATTACTGGTGCTGTTGAAAATGAAGGTAAAAACGAGCTAAAGGATAAATTCCAGAAGAATAACTTGAAGGTCAACACTACACATGGTGGTCTTGCTCTTGTTGCTCATTTAAATGATGGTGGTTCTGAGATAAAAACAGGGCTTGTTTGGCGAATTTATGATGAAAAGCCAGATAAGAAAACTGGCAAACACAAACTAATCAGTGCTCATCGGACGGCAGCACCTGTTATGTCGCTTTCTAAGGGGACATATCTGATTAATGCCGCTTATGGTCGTTCATTTTTAACACGCAAAATTAAAATCGAAACAGGAAAGAATACAACCGAGCATTTCATTCTCAATGCTGGTGGTTTACGGATTAGTTCTGTTCTTGCAAATGGCACACCGATCTCTGAATACAAAGTGACGTTTGATATTTACTCTGATGAACGTGACCAGTTTGGTAAACGGCTCAAAGTGATTGGTAAAGTCAGACCTGGAGTTGTTGTTCGCCTGAATGCCGGTATTTATCATGTTATTAGTACTTATGGTGATGCCAATGCGCAATCCCGCGCTGATATTTCTCTTGTTGCTGGCAAATTAACTGAAACTACAATTAATCATCGCTGTGCTAAGGTCACCTTTAAGCTGGTTTATCAAAAGGGGGGGGAAGCCCTTGCTGATACAAAATGGAGCCTGCTTTCACCTCGTGGTGATTTAATCAAGAAAAGTGCTGGTGCTTTGCCAACTCATATCTTAGCTGCAGGGGATTACACTATCCTGGCTGAGCGTGGTGCACAAAAATACAGCCAAAATTTCACTGTTACGACTGGTGACACAAAACAAGTTGAAGTGATTATACAGTAGTTTTCTCTCACGGCTATTCCAAGCGCTTAGGGCGCTTGGGCCTCCGAGGGGCGGCGCTAGGCACCGGACGCCTCTGGCGTCATGTCACTCAACCCGAAAAGGGATGGGCTCCTTCTTGCGGGTCGATGTGTTTTTGCAGAAACCAATAAAAAACCCGGAAGATAAACTTTTATCTTCCGGGTTTTTCTTTTTATATTTCAAAGCTATCTCAGATCTGGAGGGGTTGCTTCTTTGACTAGGGCCTCAATGGCTTCGTCAACATTTATGACTTCTTGATCTTTTGATCCCAGGCGGCGAATAGAAACCGTATCCTCTTCCGCTTCGCGTTTACCAATGACAAAGAGAACTGGCACTTTTGCATGAGAGTGTTCGCGCACTTTGTAATTGATTTTTTCATTGCGAATATCAAGTGACGCAGTGATACCAGCTGCTTTTAATTTTTCCATCACCTTTTCAGCAAACGGTTCAGCTTCAGAGACAATGGTACAAACAGCCACTTGTTGCGGTGCCAACCAAAGTGGGAAACGACCTGCATAATGCTCAATTAATATGCCACAGAACCGCTCTAGCGAGCCAAACATCGCACGATGGATCATCACCGGGTGAGCTTTGTCGCCGTCAGATCCGATAAAGAAAGCGCCGAGACGACCTGGCAAATTCAAATCGACCTGGACAGTGCCACATTGCCAATCACGGCCAATCGCATCACGAAGCACATATTCAAGCTTTGGCCCATAGAACGCACCTTCGCCTGGGTTTAGCTCGTATGTCATGCCCGCTTTTTCAACTGCAGTTTTCAGCGCAGCTTCAGACTTATCCCAAACCTCATCAGAGCCAACACGTTTTTCTGGTCTGTCTGAGAATTTAATGATCACATCTTCAAAGCCAAAGTCTTTGTAGATGGACAAGATCATTTCATTTAGATGAACACATTCATCTGTTATTTGCTCTTCAGTACAAAACACATGCGCATCATCTTGAGTGAAGTGACGAACACGCATCATGCCGTGCAAGGCGCCTGATGGTTCGTATCTATGAACTTTACCAAATTCAGCCACACGATATGGCAGGTCGCGGTACGACTTCAAACCATTTTTAAAAATCTGAACATGACCAGGGCAGTTCATTGGCTTGCAACAATAAACCCGCTCATCCGGTGTTTGCGTGGTGAACATGTGCTCACCAAATTTATCCCAGTGGCCTGATTTTTCCCAAAGCCCTTTGTCCATCATGTCAGGACTATTCACTTCTTTATAATCATTTTCTTCCTGGCGGCGGCGCATATAAGAGATCAGAGTTTGGAATAACCTCCAGCCTTTATCATGCCAGAAAACTGAGCCAGGAGCCTCTTCTTGAAAGTGGAATAAATCCATCTCTCGCCCCAAGCGGCGGTGATCGCGCTTTTCGGCTTCCTCTAAACGATGTAGATAGGCTTTTAATTCTTTGTCAGAGCTCCAAGCTGTCCCATAAATACGTTGAAGCATCGGGTTGTTTGAATCACCACGCCAATAAGCGCCTGCTAATTTGAGAAGTTTGAAACCGGTTCCTATTTGTCCAGTGGAAACCATGTGAGGTCCGCGGCACAAGTCCATCCACTCACCCTGGCTGTACATCTTAAGATCTTCACCTTCAGGAATGGCATCAACCAATTCAACCTTAAAATTTTCACCTTTAGCTGTAAAATGCTCAATTGCTTTTTCCCGGCTCCAATATTCTTTGGTAAAAGGTTCGTTTTTCTTGATGATTTCATGCATTTTAGCTTCGATTTTTTCTAAATCATCAAGGCTAAAGGGCTCTTCGCGAGCAAAGTCATAAAAGAAACCATCTTCAATCACATGTCCAATTGTTACTTGCGTTTCAGGCCAAAGGCTTTGAACCGCTTCAGCCATCACATGAGCTGCATCATGCCGTATAAGCTCCAGGGCTTCTTCATTATCTCTTGTGATAATGGCGACTTGACCATTTTTCTCAATTGGGTCTGCTAAATCTTGCAATTCTCCATCTAGCGAGATTGCCAGAGCTTTTTTGGAAAGTGATTTTGAAATAGAAAGTGCGAGTTCTTGGCCCGTGATGCCATCATCATATTCACGAACAGACCCGTCAGGGAAAGTTAAGGAAACCATTTGATACCTCTCAATCGCTGCAAACCAGTGCAGGTAAGTGGAAATTAAAGCCGTAAGACTTTGTTTTAAATATTTATAATAAGGGGCATCTACACGCTTTAGGGTAAAAAGTCCAGTGTTTGAAGCTAGGCCCTATTTAATTTCTCAGCATTGATTGTTTTTAACTACTCGAGCTGGATTGCAGGGCCTATTTAAGTCATGTGCATAACTGACATTCGACGTCTCGTCATCACTGGTCAATTCAGCTAAAATCACAGTACTGAATCGTTTTATTTTTCTCTGTTCATCTTTTGCATGATATCAGCCTTTAAGAACATTCGATTTGAGAAAATCATTCAGTTTGAGTTCTTTATTACCAATCTATTTGTCTATTGTGTTGATTGGATTTTTTCACTTTCACAATTTTTTTGCTTCAGCGTGAATTTTGCTAAGCTAAAAGAGGAATAGACATCTAGATGTTTACGGCTCGTTCAATAGTCGATTTTTTTGCAGATGTATGGCGTGATGTACGCCGGCTTTTGCTTGTCCTTTGGCTTTGCCGTGTTAGCACTGCAAGCGCTTTGCTGGCGTTAGTTCTTAGTTTTTTACCGCAAGTGCAAGATCTCTATACCGAGCTTACATATTATCAAAACCCAACTACAGCTGATTATGTGAACACGTTTAAATTCTGGTTTGTCTTTTATGGGCTGTGTTTTCTTTGGGCATTTATTGTGCATTATTGTGCGAGAACAGTTTTATCTTTTGAAAGCTGGCCTTTATCACGTGGTGATGAAGCTGCTTACGCCTATTGGACTGAAGCTGTACCTCGTTATTTGGGCTGGACCTGCATCATAGCCATCTTTATTGGCCAAGTGAATGCGCTTAAAAACCTGCAAATTGATGATCAATTTCTGACTAGCAGTGCCTCTAACCAATATATTTTGCCGCTCATATTTGTGCTTGGTGCGCTAATTCTTGTTCAAACTATTACACGGCGTTTAGGGCGCTCAGCTTTTATCCTCTCAGGAATTGCCATTCTCTATTGGCTAACAGCGGCAAGCGATCTTTATTTTAAAACACGACTTGCCGAACATTACCGTATGCAAGTATTGCATAACCTGGCTCTTCCATTGGTGACTATTTTATGGGGTGTTTTATTCTACACATTTGTCGCGAAACGCCGGGCCCTTCTTTGTTTTTTATCTAGGATGCTCCCTGCCCCACACAGATTTATGCTCCGCCAAACTCGAGCTTTTTCTGATTTTTTACCTATACAGGTCCGTCCCAATCATACGCAGCAGTTAAAAGCCAATAGTCCTACATTTTTTCCTTTTCGCAAATTAGGGTTATTTCGATTTGAGGCGCCGTCTGAGAATGTGCGCGGACTGATGCTTGGCCTTTTTGCGCTCACCATTGTTATGGTTACCTGGGCATTGTTTGCCCTTAATAGCCCGAACCAACCGCCCTTTGAGATTGGCAGAGCTTTGTTATTGCCTGTATTGCTCTCAATTTGGGTGCCTCTGCTTACTACTGTTACGTTTCTCTCTAACCAGTTACGTTTCCCTTTATTGACTATGTTCATCATTTGCGGGGTTGCGCTGAGTTGGGGGTTTGGGGACAATCATGATGTTGAGTTGGCTGCCGTCATTCAGAAAAAAGATACGCAAAAAATTACTGACAAGCTCAGCTCTCCGGATCATTCACCGCAAAAGATGGCGCTTAAAAAAGCGCTTGAGCTTTGGATGGATCATCATAACTGCAGAGAAACGCCGCGTGCTTGCCCACCACCAATTCTGATTGCTGCCAGTGGTGGTGCTTCTCGCTCTGCTTTTTTTGTAGCGACAGTGCTTGGGGAGTTGCATGACAACCCCTCACTTTTTTGGCCAAAACAACTACCTAATTCAGAACGCCCAAAAACGGCAAATGAAGTGGCCAAACATATCTTTGCCATTTCTTCTGTTTCTGGAGGATCTTTAGGAAGCGCTGCATATGCAGCTTCATTGAAGACAAGCTCATCAAGCCTTTATGGGGCACAACCTTGTAAAGGGCAGGCACTGCGTCAAGATAGGCTTTTATTCTCTGTACCTACCGCTTCGAGGGATAAACTTTATTATCAACCCAATTGGAAAAATTGTTTGCAAGCGGTTACAGCTGGTGATTTTTTATCTCCGGCAATGATTTCTTTTGCCTTTAGGGATAATCTTGCCCTTTCAAGTCTTGTTGGCTTGGTGACCAATACGGATAGAGCAAAAAGCCTCGAAAGGGCGTGGCAACAGCGGTTTCAACATTTAACGGAACGTCCACATCTTTTAGAGCCTCTCCTTTCTTATGTGCCAAATGAGAAACGATGGTTGCCTCTTTTATTACTCAACGGCACTTCCGTTTCAACTGGCAAGAGAGTTATTGCGACCCCTTTAGAGCCGTCCTATAACACCAGCGATAAAATTCAGTTTGCTCCTTACCTAGCCAGTGCAGATCAGAGCCAATCGTCTACCTCACCATTGGTTTCAATTTTCACTGATAGTTTAGATTTACATGAGCTGCTTGCTCATGAAATTGTTGATGAGAACAGCTTGAAAAAAGAATGGAGTGAAGAAGACTGGGACAGAGAACAATCTCAAAAAAATATTCCAGATATTTCCATAGCGAAGGCCATCTCACTTTCAGCTCGTTTCCCTTTAATTTCACCGCATGGCAACTTACGTAATGTGCAGGGGCGAATTATCGATCGCGTCGTTGATGGGGGGTATTTTGACAATTCAGGAATGTTGACCACTTTGGAACTTGCCAAAGCAATTGAAACTATCTCGAACAATACATTGAAACCAATTCTTATTCAGATTAGCAATCATCCGGTTACTCTGAAAGAAAGCCCTAAGCATTTACAACAACAAGAAAAATTTCGCTGCCCAGAGCACAGTTTTGTTAATCACAACCCGCCGCCAGAAGAGCATCAATTTTTACCTGAACTCACCTCGGTCACCAGCGCACTTTTAAATGCACGAGTGGCCAGAGGCAGTCATGCTATAGCACTTGCCGGCATTGATGGAAAAGATCGGTTTATTCATTTTCAAGTTGCAGGGATTAAAGATGAACTTGGCTCTAGCAAACGTCTCTCAATGAGTTGGTGGCTTTCAAAATCTGTTCAGAACGCTTTGAATAATCAAATGAAATGGAAGCGGGATGATAAGCAGGGGCAGAAACTCAGCTTAAATCAAAAATTAAATCCAGCTTTTTGCGCTATTAGAAAATTTAGAAAAGCACAATTGAACCATTGGAAAAATCGGGTTAAGCCTTCGAAGCTAGTTAAAGAAAATGCAATTGCTCGGCGTAAGACTGAAGGAAAATCTGATAGAGAAGACAGAAGTTCTTCTTCTCAAGCTTCAGATGATACTGTTACTGGTTCAATCAAACAAAAATAAAGCACACCACCCTCAGTTGTTAATCTGATCTTTTTCTTTAACATTCTTCTGGCTGCAAATTTCTCTTTTTCTCCAAACCCCATAGGCCCAAGCTTTCCAAAGCGGATAAGAAACTTGAGTTAAGTCTGGGGCGGGATCAAACCCATGACTGCCGCCAGGACCACATCGCCAGACGCGAGATAAAGTCAGCCAAAAACCTTTCCACGCTCCATTTAGATTGATCGCGTCGATTGCATATAGTGAGCAACTCGGTTCATGGCGACATTGCCGCCCCATAATTGCGGAGAGAGAATATCGATAGATGTAAATCGGCAGCTTAAGGGCCCAGCGCGAAGATATATCCAACAGTGTTATTATTTTTTTTATCATTTACGCACCAAGCAATTCAATTACTAACGAAACATCCATTAAGTTAACAAATAAGTAACCATCCAAACTATATTTCAAAATATTGATTTACCTGTCTTTTTTACAAGTGTAGAAACAAAAAACACTAAGCAATCGCAATGGAATTCACATGAAATCTTTGTTGTCCCAAATAATTCTCACAACCATATTAGGTGTTTTTTGCGGAATTTTTCTTTTCCACTCACCGGACGAGTCTGAACATCAAAACAATTATGATCCAAACTATTTTAATCGGTTAATAACTCCGTTTTTGTCACCTTTTATTAAATCTAGTAAAATTACTAAAACATTTCCTTCAATTGATTCATCTCTTCAAAATCCGGATGATAATTTTGATAAAGACTGGCCTAGCCAATTAGCGCAGCGTGTTCAAGATACAAGATGTAAATGGGCCAAGGTTGACTTTGCATATACTGCTTGTAAGCGTATAGCTGAAAAGTGTCATGCTGAGCATGAAGATTATTATATGCAAGATATGTGCGTTCAACGAGGTATATTAAAAAACTTCAATATCAAGTTTAAATCTATCCACGACCGATAATTCGTTGAACTTATTTTATTTACTGTTTAATGCCTCATCTAATGCTGCCAATGTTGCTTCGAATACAAGCATCATTGATGTGTGCCTTGGTTTGTAGTCTTTTACCGCGTAGAGCACTTCTAAGTCTGACCAAATCCCTTTGGGTGCTGGTCCCTCTTCTTTGAGCATGGCTAACATTTCATCTCTTACGGCCTCAATAT
>JAJFHW010000241.1 GCA_021775385.1 Hyphomicrobiales bacterium
CGGAGCTATACTGTTAATCACATATAGGTTCAAGCCAACGGGTGGTGATATCAGTCCGATCTCCATATTGATGGTCAACACAACTGCGAACCAAATTGGATCAAATCCTGCTGTCGTGATGATAGGCAACAAAATTGGTGCGGCCATTAAAATTACAGCAACAGGTGGTAGAAAAAATCCAGCCACCAAAAGGAATAACATCACAAAAGACATGAGTACCCAACGGTTCACATCAAGAGTTCCAATCCATTCTGCAATTGACTGTGTTATGAACAGGCTCGAAAGCATATAAGAAAAAACGCCCGCAGCAGCAATAATAAACAGAATCATCACACTTTCTTTAGTGCTATCTCTCAACACTATCCAAAGATCTTTTGGGTTCCATAATTTATAAATGATCATAGCGATCAAAAGGCACAGGAGTGCTCCCACAGCTGCCGTCTCAGATGGTGTCGCAATCCCTCCATACATAGCATAAAGAACACCAATAATGATGAACAAGAATGGTAGCACCCGTGGCAAAATTTCAAACTTTTCTTTCCAAGTATAGTTCCCAGACGCAAGGAGTTTTTTGTTACCCGCTTTCCATGTTGAGTAAAGTGACCAGGCCATAAATAGTAACACCAGCAGCAACCCTGGTATCACACCAGCAAGAAAGAGGCGACCAATCGAAGTTTCTGTTGCGATGCCATAAACAATCATTGTTACTGAAGGTGGGATCAATATTCCAAGGGTGCCCCCTGCAGCAATAGATCCAGCAGCAACGCCATCGGGATAGCCACGTTTGCGCATTTCTGGAATACCCATCTTACCAATGGCAGCACAGGTCGCAGGACTTGAGCCCGACATTGCAGCAAACAAAGCACAAGCACCCAGATTTGAGATCACCAACCCTCCAGGAACACGTGTAAGCCAGCGCTCTAGCGCCTCATAGAGATCAGCACCCGCTCTTGTAGAAGCAATTGATGATCCCATGATTATAAACATCGGAATAGACAACAAAGCAAAATTGTCTAATTTTCCAAAAAGAATTTCCGGTAATAATTCGAGTGATCGAAACCCATCAAAGATCAGTAGAAAACCAGTTGAAACCATCAAGAGTCCTATGGCAACAGAAACGCCAGAGAAAAGCACCAAGATCGTTGCGATGGCAACAATTGCGCCTAATAATAGCGGGTCCATTAAACGTCCTCCAAGCCATAAGGTTTGTCTATTTTCAAAACCACAGCGACTAAATCAGCAATCAGTTGAAGTAAGTAAAGAGCGAAACCTATAGGAAGTGACAAGTAGGGTATCCATAGTCGAACACCCCATACAGTGTCTGATTTCCAGTTTTTATCAAAGGTCAACTTCCAGTGTTCGTATCCATAAAAGAGTAACACTGCGACCATCCCAATCGAAAGTGAAAGTGTCAGCAGGTACATATAGTAGCGAGCCTTCTTGGACAAAGACAAAGGAATTAAATCCACGTTAACGTGACCTCGCAGCTTTTGGACGTAAGACAATCCAATGAGGGTTGCTCCAATTGCAAGATAAATTACGGCCTCTGTTTGCCAGATAGTTGACTGGTTCAGAACAAAGCGGACAAATATCATTTGGCAGGTGATTGCAACAGCTAAAACTATCATTGCAGAAGAGCACCACCCTGCTAGAGTTGATAGCGCTGAGACAGTACGTAAAAAAGGGTTGTTTCCCGTGCGCGATGCGACAGCTGTACTTTGATGTGTCATTACAGCCTTCCTTTAAAAGATTTGAGTTAATATGCGGCGGCAGTTTTTATAACTGCCACCGGCACCTGTAAACTTGAGCAACTCACTCGACAGCTAAAGCCTTATCGAGAAGAGCCTGGCCATCAGGTACATCTTCAACAAATTTCTTATAGGAAGTTTTCTTTGCGATAGCGCGCCATGCTTCAAAATCTTCTTGTGTCATTTTTGCAATTTTAACACCAGCTTTTTTAAACACTTCCACAGAAGCTGCGTCTTGCTTCTTTGCTTCAGCAAGATAATATGCTTCAGCTTTTTTTGAAGCAGCCCTCAAGGCAGCTTGCTGTTTGGCATTTAGGCCTTCAAAAGTCGACTTGTTCATTAGAAGAGGCTGATACATAAACCAAAGAGCTACATCGCCAGCAGGCGTATAGCATGATACTTGCTCATAGATCCGATAGGATACAAAGGAAGATGATGATGTATTGGCAGCATTCAAAATGCCGGTTTGCATAGCGCTATAGATTTCAGAAGATGCCATCGATGTAATTGACGCATCAGCTCCTGCAAGCATTTGCTCAAATGATTTGCCTGCTGCTCTGATTTGTAAACCAGCAACATCTGAAGGTTTGGTAATGCATTTCTTCTTACCCGCAAAACCGCCAGCAAGATACCCGTGCACAAGAACCATAACATCGTCAGCAGCCATTTTTTTCTCAAGGGCAGCCATGAACGGTGATTTACTCAAGCGAGCCGCATGATCATGGTTCTTAACTAGACCAGGCATCAGAGTTAAATTGTATGCCGGCTGCTGACCACCAGCATAACTTAAAGGTAGTACAGTCATATCAAGTTGTCCGCGACTTAAGGGACGATATTGTTCGCGCGGCTTGAACAGTGACTTGGAGCCAAAAATTTTGATATTTAAATCAACGTCCGCCTTTGCTACTTCATCTGCAACTATTTGTGCAACCTTATTTCGTATGTCTTTTTTGGACCATTGGTGTGACAAACGAAGTTCTGCAGCATCTGCAATGCTGGCAAAACCCATAGCCGCAATCATTGAGGCTACAATTGTATATTTTGATTTCATAGTTCCCTCCCAAGGATACTTTGACATTAGAATTAGTGATTTTATGAAGTTCTAATAAAATCTTAATATCAACAATTGTATTCCTTGTCAAAATTATTGTATACAATCTTATTTTTATTGCATTTTATATGTTTTTCGTGATATCTAAAAAAAATGGAACCAAGCCGCACAGAACAGATCTCCGATACCCTTGAACAACTCATATTCAAAGGAGAATATGAGAATGGACAAAGACTGGATGAGATCAAGTTAGCCGAACTCTTCAACGTGTCTCGCACTCCTATACGAGAGGCGCTGCAAAGGCTTGTGAAGTCTGGTTTGGCTGAACAAATACCCCGCAGAGGTGTTTTTGTTCGTCAACCCGGTCCAATAGAATTACTAGAGATGTTTGAAACTATGGCTGAACTGGAGGCAGCTTGTGGTCGCTATGCAGCTGCACGAATTTCTGATGATGCTTTAAAGCGACTTATTCAAGCCAATAATAGTTGTCGCAAAGCCGTAGATAGAGCTGATATAGATGATTACTACCTCGAGAATGAGATTTTCCATCAAGAAATATATCTAGGATCGACAAACACATTTTTGCAGAACAAAGCACTCTCTCTACAAAAACGTCTAAAACCGTATAGGCGTGTTCAACTACATTTCAGAGGACGGATGGCTCAATCACTCGGTGAACATGAGGCGATTATAGAAGCAATCAAGACTGGTGATGGGGAGCTTGCAGCCACTTTACTTAGAGGCCACGTAACCGTCCAAGGGGAGAAGTTTCATCAACTCATGGCTGGATTGAAGCAAAAAGCATCTTAGTTGTCATCGTAATACCATGGCCGCATAAGAACGAAAATACTTCGAATTGATGAATAGTTATGACTGAGTTATTGGCCAATTTATTACGACCGCGTCAATCATAACGGTCTATGACCGATAAGCGCCGGTTGGAAAAAACATGGACGTACAGGTATAAACTCCTACACAAATTAGTTTACGGGAGATGCGGATATTCATCGGTGTTTCATGTTTAGTAACAACATTGGTATGAATATGGGGACAGTAATCAATGCATTTTTCATCGTCTGATATTACTTCAGCAACAGCTTATAAATTACTGGTGTCAACGATATTACCCAGACCAATCGCATTTGTTACAACGATAAGTCAAAATGGAATACCAAATGCTGCACCCTTCAGTTTTTTCAATGCAATGGGAAGCAATCCGCCAGTGGTAGCGCTTGGCTTTGAACCCAAACAAGATGGCCGCAACAAAGATACTGCAACTAACATTCTTGAAACGAAAGAATTCGTTGTCAATATGGTTGACGAACAGATGGCCGTACAAATGAACCAATGTGCCGCTGATCTTGCATCTGATATCGACGAGTTGCAACTTGCCAAGCTCGACACCTTACCTTCTATTGAGGTAACGCCCCCTCGAATTTCTGCATCGCCAGTAAGTATGGAATGTCAATTATATAATAATATGGAACTGGAAGGTGGTGGCCAAATCATAATTGGCAGGGTATTGCATTTTCATCTGCGTGATAATGTTGTTACCAGTTTAAATCCTCTACGTATCAGCATCGAAGAGATCGCACCGATTTCTAGATTGAGTGGACCACACTATGGGCGAGTGAATGATATTTTCAATATATTACGCCCTGAGTAAATATAACAATTTGATATCTAAAAAATGTTTACTCCATAAGCCTGCTCATCAACTCCGTCCACATCAATCGCAGAAAGTAAATTAAACACAATCCGGTAAAAAAGCAGAGGGGGAGGCAAACAAGAAACCTCTAACCGCTAAGCAAGCGCTAATAATAG
>JAJFHW010000242.1 GCA_021775385.1 Hyphomicrobiales bacterium
CTAATAACAACAGAGATATAGCCGATAAGGGCGCTAAAAACGTTGAGGATTTCTTTTTAGAAAAAGTTTCATCAGAGACCAATGAGGATCTGCAAAAATTATTTTTCTTATTTTTAGACGGTAAGCTTAGCGACATACTGATACTCTTATGTTGAGACAAATACTTATCCGCAAATTTTGCACAGTTTATTAACAGGTCAAAATTTGATTTTAAAAATGGCTTGCCTCAAAATAGTCGAGCTATTTCAACCATTAAGTTCCCCAGCTTATGGTTCGTCAACAGTCTCGTCTGCCAAATCGAATTTTGTCAAAGATTAAATGAGTGTTTTGGTTGAAGATTTCCTTTGTAGTGTCATTAAGGAAACATTAACCATGTTTTTTCAGTTTTTGAGAGGTCAATTAGTGATTAAAGGCAGGAAAAAAGACAGAAAATTTGTATTAATCAAATCAACTAAGCCGAAAAATCAGTTTCTATTTCGAGGTTTTTTCTGAGGGATTACGACTTTTTTTTGTAGCTTCTGGGGCCGTTTAACTTTCTTTTTATTGGTAACGGGTGCGACTTGTAAAAGCTGGTTTTGCGGTGGTTTGACGTCAACAATTATGGCGGCTAACCGCCATTGCTTACCTTGTAACCAAAAGCCTAGATCAAAAGAAACCCTTTCAGGTTTTGTTTCAAAATAGCCTGTCATTCGTAAAAGCCCATCTTTTTGTATCGCGGCGGGCCGTAGTAGTTTTGGTGTGTAAAAAATTATGGGTGATAAGTCGAGTTTCCGTTGGCGAAAGTTTGTAAACACTTCAGCCAAACGCGCATTTGAATTTTGCAACTGGAATTGAGGATGACTTAGATCACGTAAGACAGAGTAATTCCCGGTTTGATTGGCCTGACTAAAGGCAAGCAATGACGTTCGGATCAATAAATTTAATTTATATTGGTCAGGTAGTCGTGGTGTCTTAGCTATCTTTTTTTGTTTAGCTAACGAGGGACGTTTTTGATCAGCATTAACAAGTGTTATATTAGTTAAAAGTGCACACAAAGCGATGCATAAAATTACACCAGCCCTATAGCACATTGTATCAATATTTCTGCACACACCATTCATCATAGTTACTCTTATGATGGAGCATAATTGAATACTCAAGTTTAAATTATTAATAAGATTAATTTAGAAGTCGTGTTCTCTATCCAAGATAATTTACCAAAGCTCAAATAACCGGTTCAAATTTTTTATGATTGGTTTTGTTATTTTCCATAAGACGCACTATCACCATATTACCCCTGCCCTTCCTAGTTATAATCTAGAGGAAATTACATGGTTTCTAACTGGTGTTTAATTTATTGATTAAATCAACATAATTAAACACCAGTTTTGGATCTGTTTTAAGCTGTGATGAAACTTTGCTAATTCGTTATGATTTCAGGGCCCATCAACAAGGTCGGTAACCAAGTTGAGATAATTGGCACGTAAGTCACCAAAATCAAGAACACAAACATAATTCCAACCCATGGCATCGCCGCTTTCACTACATTCATTACAGACATTTTTGCAACTCCCGCAGTAACAAAGAGGTTTAGCCCAACTGGTGGAGTTATCATCCCAATCTCCATGTTCACCACCATGATGATACCTAGGTGGATCGGATCAATTCCAAGTTTAATTGCAATAGGGAATACCAATGGTGCAACAATAACCAAAAGACCTGATGGTTCCATAAACTGGCCACCAATGAGCAAAATAACATTCACGACAATTAAAAACATAATTGGACCAAGTCCAGCTGCCAGCATTGTTTCAGTGATCATCTGCGGAATACGTTCTTCAGTTAAGACATGCTTTAAAATCAAGGCATTCGCAATAATGAACATCAGCATAATCGTTAGTTTACCAGCCTCAAAAAGAGATTTCTTGGTATCTTCATGAAACCAAACGGTTAGTAAACTTTGAGGTTTCTTAAAGAAAGAAATAGCTTCTCCACCCTCTCCCTTCAACGGTCCCATATCACGGTAAATAAAGTTCGCAATGAAGAAAGCATACATGGCGGCTACAGCAGCAGCCTCTGTAGGAGTGAATATGCCACCATAAATGCCACCGAGAATAATGATAATGAGAAATAGTCCCCAGGCGGCTTCTCTTGCTGAAGAAAAAACTTCACCCCACCCAGCCCATGGCTGAGACGGAAGGCCTTTATATCGTGCCCAAAAATAAATCCCGCCCATTAACATCAAACCAGCAATCAAACCGGGAAAGACACCAGCTAAAAACATACGACCAACAGACACGTCTGTGGCAGCAGCATATACAACCATCACAATAGAGGGGGGGATAAGAATGCCAAGTGTACCAGCATTACAGATAATACCGGCGGCAAATTCTTTTGTGTAACCAACCTGGCGCATACCTGCAATAACGATAGAGCCAATAGCAACAACAGTAGCCGGTGAAGAGCCAGACAAAGCGGCAAACATCATACAAGCCAAAACGGAAGCAATCGCAAGTCCACCTTTAAAGTGACCAACAATAGCAATTGCAAAACGAATAATACGTTGAGCGACACCGCCCGTTGACATGAAGCTGGATGCAAGAATAAAGA
>JAJFHW010000243.1 GCA_021775385.1 Hyphomicrobiales bacterium
CAGTCTGTAGTATTAATGCAAACAATATGCGTATTTTTATTAATATTACTTGCACCGCAGTAGTAACCCGCGATCAAAATGAAAATGATTTGCATGAAGACGGTTGGCTTCTGGGCCTAAGACGACACGGAAATAAGTGCAGGCGCCGTAATGAATGTCGCGCAGAAACTTTGCTTTTTTACCGCCTCTTGTCCAATCTCTTAAGATTGATACTTTGCTGCCATTAGCCAATGAAAACCCAGATATATCTATAGCGTTTGCTGTGGCGTGTTCTGATTTCACATTGATATATTTTGAGATAAGACTGCCTCTGATGTTGCGGCAGGAATATCCTCCTAAATGGCTCACTCGGCTGACAGTTGTGCCAAAATATTTTTTAGCTGCTGGTTGGACAACCTGCGCCATCCACATTGCTAGCCCAGCGCCCATAGGACAACTTAATTTAATTGGGGAAATTTTTGCGCCACTAAATTGACGAAGGCGTACAGAATTTACCCAGCCACACCCATTTTTGAAGGGACTGTCTTTTACGAAGCTTTTTTGTACCTTTGAAGTTTTTAATGTGGCCTCACAAGCGGCTCTGTCATATTTCAAGCCACCTAACCTTGTGCCGACCATAAGCCAACTCTTTTCTACATTCAAAGTTGGGAACGGCATAAAACTTGTTCGCACATGTCCTGTATAAAGCATCACACTTACAAGGATGAACATTAATATTACTAGTAATTTTAATGTGTTAGGTATGAATGGTATTCGCATTTTTCCCTCTTAAGTTTTACTGTGAAGCGCCCAACCTCAAATAACTTTTGCATTAGTTTTTAGTGCACTTTCTGAGTTGATCATTTGCGCGATAAATTGTCCATGTTAAGAATATGGGGTTGTTTGTTTTGCAATCATATGACACTCACTATGTGTGGTGTATTGGGTCTAGACCCTAACTAAAAGATCTATCTTCTCCCTTGATAATATTTTGAGGCTGAGTTGGTGGAGCTTTTTTGATGTTTTATCACCTGAATTCAGTTAATTTAGGTGACTGGTTTTGAGATAAAAAGGACGCATAACAATGAGCAACTCACATTCCGAATCACCGGCCAACTCACAGGCCAACTCACAGGCTGGATATTATTTTTTACAAGTTCCAGGGCCAACAGTTGTGCCTGATGAAGTCGTGGCAGCAATGTCTCAGCCTATGATGGATCATCGTGGACCTGTGTTTTCAAAACTTGCTGCTCAAGCTGCTCAGAATTTAAAACCTATTTTTAAAACCAAACAACCTGTGATGGTCATTCCAGCTTCTGGTACTGGTGCCTGGCATGCCAGCATCGCGAATTGCCTTTCAAAAGGGGATAAAGTTCTAATTCCTGAAGTTGGCATGTTCTCTACCCTTTGGGGCAAAGTTGCAAGGGAGCTTGACCTTGAGGTAATTGAAATTGCTGGAGATTGGCGCTCTGGTATTGATGCTCAAAAAGTGGAAGATGCCCTTCGCGCTGATAGTGCTGGCGAGATTAAAGCTGTTTTTGCCACTCATAATGAAACTTCTACTGGGGTGACATCTGACATCGCGGCTGTTCGTGCAGCTTTGAATGCTGCCAATCATGATGCTCTCTTGTTTGTAGACACAGTTTCCTCGCTTGTGGCCATGGAGTATGACCATGATGGCTGGGGTGTTGATATTGCTATTTGTGGTTCTCAAAAAGGCTTGATGTTGCCACCTGGGTTGGCCTTTGCTGCTGTGAGTGAGAAAGCATTAGAAGCGAAAAAAACCTCTAACCTGAAGCCTGGGTATTTTGAATTTGATCCTTTGATCAGTGCGACTGAAACTGGGCTATATCCTTATACGCCGCCGGTTTCTCTCATTTATGGTTTGAAGAAAGCAACTGAAATGATTTTGGATGAGGGGCTTGATAATATTTATGCACGTCATGCAAAATTAGCTGAGGCAACACGAGCTTGCGTGAATGTTTGGGGATTAGAGACCCAATGCTGCGTTGAAGGACAACACTCTAACGCTGTGACAGCGGTTCGCGTGCCAGAAGGTACCAATGCAGATGAAATGCGAGCCTTCATTTTTGATAAATACAACCTGTCTTTAGCGGCTGGTCTTGGTAAAATTGCTGGTGAAGTTTTCCGCATTGGTCATCTTGGCTATCAAAACCCTCTTACACTTATGGGTGCGCTTAGTGGTGTTGAAATGGGAATGGAAGCTTTTGGTGTTAAATTCAACAAGGGTGGAGTAAATGCCGCCATGGACGTTTTGAGCAGGTAGCATACCACCTGCGCCAAGAGCACCTTACGCTGTAAGCTTCAGTTAATGTTCTTTTTAATAATCAAGCTTAATGGAGAGATAACGGCCAAAAAATCATATGATTTATGCCATTATCTCTTCTAAATGACTATATGTTGGGGATTCTTTAGAGTTTTCTCTTTTTTTCAAGACTCATATTTTGCAACTCTCACTGTAAAAACGCTATAATGTGGCCTAATAAGTTTTTGACAGACATCGTTTTTTGGCTGTTATTAGCTTTTTGTTTTGTCACACATATCTCTGTTTTTAATATATGCCCGTTTTCAGGTGCATCTTTATAAGTGTTTTTAATTTGCAAACCTCTTTACCAAATATAAATGGCAACTCACGCCACGAACGTCCCATCTGGATATGGGACCTACATACGGCTGGCTTTGTCTGGGCCAATGGTGAAGGGGTTAAGTTCTGGGCTGCGCCGAGCTTAGAGAGTTTGCAGGCTACACCTTTTGATAAATCACATCCTGCATGGCTTAAAGTTTGTCAAATTCTAGATGGTTTATCGCCTACTAATATTCATTCTGATCAGGCGATTGGTGTGAATTTATATTTTCCGCATATGAATGGAGGAGCGCAAGCTTTTCAAAAATCTTCTACAAACAAGATTTCAGCTAAGTCAGCTCCGGAGAGTGTCTCTGTTTCTTTTGAAAAAAAGGACGGCTCTAAGAGTAATGAAGGACACTTTATAGCACTTTGTCGTCGTGGTAGTTTAAAGAACCGCACGGCTCTTATTGTTGAAGTGATTTCAGTGACTGGGAATAAAACAACAGAACATAGAAATTCACTTTCAGATACACCTACTTCATCCGAGATTCCATCCGAACACGCCCCATCGCAAAATGGAGCATTGCCTGATTTTGTAGATATAAATTCTCCGTTAGAAGACGAGGAAGATGAAGCTAATTCCGATTTTCCAGCTGGTCTATCTTCTAGCTTCATGGAAGAACTCGGTGTAAAGGAGCTTATTCCAAAAGCTCAACTTAAAGAGTTGGCCCGTCTTATCAAGGAAGCGGGAGGTAATGAGCAAGATGTTTTAAAAGCTGAAAGTTCTGGCCTTTCGCCCTCTTCTTTAAAAAAACACTATCCAGAGGCTGTAGAGCAGAAACACTATACAGAGAATGCCTCAAGTGTAGAGAGCACTTCAGTTGTTGATAGTGCCTCAAATATGTCTCTCAAATCTTCACAGGATAAATGGTCTCCGCTTGAAATTGATTTAACAGCTTTAGCAGGTGTTGGTGATCAGGAAGAACTGGAACAACTTTTTGAGGCGGCACAAGCGCCATATGCTCTCATTAGCTTACAGAAAATTATTCATGCGAATGGTTCGTTTGTAAGCGAATTTGGTTATGATGATATTGATCCCCTTATCAATGATGGAGCTGATTGGCTTTTCCCTAAAAGCCGTGATACTTTTTCCACTCTTATAGCCGGCGAAATTGGAAGCTCTACAACTGGTGCAACACTTGGTTTGGAAAGTATTCGCTTACGGTCTGGGAGGAAATTATCTCGCGATGTTTTAATTACGCCAGTTCGATTGACAAAATTTGACCGCACTTTGCTTCTCATTCAACTGGCCAATGACTTTAATTTTTCTGAGAAACCAACCTTTGTCGACTATGTTCAAGAACCGCCGTCTCAATTAAGTCAAACTTTTGATACGAATTCCGAGACTACGTCTATTCCACTTTTAAGCGCAGTTAGTCATGAAGTAAGAACTCCTTTAAATGTTATTCTTGGATTTTCTGAAGTAATGGCACTTGAGCAATTTGGCCCGCTTGGTAATGAAAAATATAAAGACTATATTCAAGATATTCATAATAGTGCACAGCACGCACTGAGCCTCATTAATGACCTACTGGATTTAACAAAATTGAAGGCTGGCAAATGGCATGTTGAACCAGCTGAAGTTGAAATTAATACTGTTGTCCGTGATCAGGTGCGCTTAATGAGAGAATTAGCTGCACAAAGACAGGTTCGTTTGCGCTCGGACCTAGAGGAAAACTTACCCCAGGTTCATGTTGATGAGCGGTCTTTACAGCAGATCCTTTTAAATTTGATTTCTAATGGTATAAAATATGATCATGAAGGTGGTTTGATTACAGTTCAAACTGTGCTTCAAGATGAAGACACACTTATCCTTACTGTCTCTGATACAGGGCCAGGTATGAGTAAAGATGATATCAGGCATGCTATGGAGCCGTTTCATCAGGTTATTAATATGCCTTTTTCCTCTTCCACAGCTGTTAATCCTGCTTTTATTAGCGGCAAAAAAGGTAAATCTGGAACAGGATTGGGCTTGCCAATTTCCAAAGCCCTTGCTGAAGCCAATGGCATCGGTTTTACTATTGATAGCCAACAAGATAGAGGAACGAAAGTCACTCTTACTTTCAAGGTCACTGCGCCTTAATAGGTTATATACGGCTGCCTAGATTTAGAGTGATATGCCCCAGTTATCATTTGCCAGTCCCTTCTTTAAAACCTCTCCTTTTAATGATGTTTGGTATATTTTTGGCTAGATTAATAATTTTATCAATTTCTTAGTGCAGAAGCTGAAAACTCACCCTATATTGCGAGTTCTGCAGTTAGGAACGATTTGCACATTATGACGACCAAGAATTCAGACCCTTCAATGGACTTTAAAAACTCCGCTTTAGCTCCCACAGCCGCTTTAACTCCGGCAGTCGATGTGCCTCCGGCGAAACGCCCTTCCAGCTGGAAGTGGGTTTTATTGGTTTTACCGATCATTATTCTTGTTCTCTTACCGCTTATATCAATTGTTATTATGAGTTTTACGCCGAGTGAAAATATCTGGCCGCATCTCATCTCAACAATACTACCTCGCTCTATTCGAGATACGTTTTTATTAATGAGCGGTGTTGGTATTTTAAGCCTCATCATTGGTACGGGCACCGCCTGGCTTGTCACTATGTATCAATTTCGGGGCCGCACTTTTTTTGAATGGGCTCTTTTACTGCCCCTTGCGATGCCAACCTATATGATGGCCTATTGCGCTGTGGATTTGCTAGAATATTCAGGCCCAATCCAAACTGGAATTCGCTCCTTATTTGGCTTTCAAGACGCAAGAGATTATTGGTTCCCGAATATTGCCAGTATGCCTGGTGCGATACTTGTTCTCTCACTGGTGCTATACCCTTATGTTTACCTAGCGGCCCGAGCTAGCTTTATTCAGCAATCTGTTTGTGTTCTTGAAGTTGCACGTACTCTTGGTCGCACACCTATGGGGGCTTTTTGGAGTGTTGGCCTTCCCTTAGCGCGTCCTGCACTCATTGCTGGTTTAGTGTTAGCTTTGATGGAATGTTTAAACGATTATGGTGCGGTTGCTTATTTTGGAATTGAAACCCTGACAGCCAGTGTTTACAGCACATGGCAAGAGCGCTCGAACCTTGGTGGGGCAGCTCAGATAGCAACTCTTATGTTGCTAGTCATTATTGTTCTTTTGTATGTGGAGCGACGTGCCAGATCTCAGCAAAAATACTTTCAAACAACAGGGTATAATCGTGACCTACCTGTTATTCATTTAACTGGTTGGCAAGAAACTTTTGCATTCATTAGCTGTGCCCTTCCCTTTATACTTGGTTTTGCGTTGCCGTTTTATATTCTTTTAAGCGCGTCCTTCCGCTTTATTGATTTTGTTTGGACGACGGAGTTCTGGCGGGCTGCGGGCTATTCTGTTTTACTGGCAAGTTTAACTGCGGTGATCGCTGTTAGTGTCGCTCTTATTATTGCTTATGGCAAACGCGTTACTGCTCATCCCATTTTAAAACCTATTGGCGCACTAGCTGGCACTGGATATGCTATTCCAGGTGCAATTTTAGCAATTGGCATTCTTATACCACTGGCTGCTTTTGATAATATTGTTGATGATTTTATGCGTAGCTATTTTGGATTTTCAACTGGATTGCTTTTATCTGGCAGTTTGTTTGCGCTTTTGTTTGCCTATTTGGTAAGGTTTTTAGCTATTTCACTTGGGACGATTGAGGCCGGGTTTCATAAAATTTCTCCTAACCTAGATGGGGCGGCACGAACGCTTGGACAGAATAGCTTAGGTGGATTTCGTTTGGTTTTATTGCCGATAATGCGCCCTTCTGTTGCGGCTGCGGCTTTACTTGTTTTTGTTGATACGATGAAGGAATTGCCCGCAACATTGTTATTACGGCCTTTTAATTTTGACAGTTTAGCCACCCTCGTTTTTGAATTTGCAAGCCGTGAAGAATTTGAAGAGGCTGGACTTGCCGGCCTTACAATTGTAGCTTTTGGTTTAATTCCTCTTTTATTGCTGAATCGAACTGTTTCAACTAGTCGGACTGAACAAAGTAAAGATTAAGACCTGAAACCAATTAAACGCCATTGGTTTTTGATATATGACTGACTTAGTCATAGACGCTTTGGATTATTGCTTTAATCATCACTTTTTATTATCTTTGTGGCACAACAAATGTTGCTAGTGATATATAACTAGCTTCATTGCAGCGGCATGATTAAACGCTTTATAAGCTTTCACTTGTTTTCCCACAATTATATCTTAGTTTTTATGCAAAAAACGCGTAATTCCCTGAAATCTTCCTTGAAACTTCCACAATGATAAGAGATGCTACGAGGCAACATAGAAACAAATTTCACCTGTTTTTTATTTTTAGTCACAGATTTATTCAAAGGTGCATTCTATGGATATTTTAAAAATCATATAGCTGAATTAGGGGCATCCGATATTTTTTGAACTTTAAGAGCGATCATATTATTACCTCTTGAATTCATTTTTCCGGTTTACTTCGAATGCTCTTGATTTAAGAAAATAAAATATTTTTTAATTTTACGACTACCTTTTCACCGATGAGTACACCTGTATGAGTTTTGATTTATATCCTTATAAAATTAGACTGAAGTTATTTCAGGACTTTTGCTCATCAATTTTCCCAAAGATTAGTGTTCTACGTATACCCGCTAAAGGTTTTACTCTTTTAAGCCTGACACTCTTAAGTTTAACAGCGGCAGCTTTATTCATTTTTACTGTTGTTTTTTCTAATCCCTTATCAGCTTCAAAAGCGGGAATTAAAGCGAATGGTTTTTATTCTTTAACTTCACCGATCATGATTAGCGCAGCACCTAAAGTTATTATCACTGAGGGCAAACTTCGTTTGTTTGATGGTAGTGTGATAAAAAACAAAGCGTCCCTTTTGGGAGGGCTTCCCTTTAATTGGACAGATTTGTTTATTGCAAAAAAACTTACACATATTCAACTTACCGAGGCAAAAATTTCCATAGACTTCAGAGGTGCTGACGGTGCAATTGACAAAAAACTAGAACCACATGGCACCAGTCAATTGCTCCGCTCTGCTCTTGAAGCAAGTGAACTGGAACATATTCAAATTTCGAATTCAAAGGTGACAGTTTTTAGAGACTTTACAAAACCTCTTCATATTACACTTAATCAAAGTCAATTTGACGTTGACTTGGGAGATCATGAAATTGAAGGGGCCGGTCAATTAAAACTTAAAGATAAAGTTACAGAATTTTCAATAAACCATGACTTCTCTCTTAAAAACAAAAAAGGTATTGTTCTTAACAAAATCAACCTTTCACTTAAGAATGATGATTTCATTTCAAACTTTGACGGTGTTCTTGAAGGTCGTGTGGGACTTCATCTTAAAGGCACAGCTGCGGTAGAAATTGCTGATATTAATCTGTCTAAATCATCACTTATACAATCACAGACTTCTGAAACTATTCGTTTCATGGCCTCTGGCGATTTCATTTGGTCTGATAATGAAGGAACATTATCGGATGGCCAATTTAAATTTGGGCGCAACCGGGCGAATGGCAGCCTTAGCTTAAAGCTTAGTCAGGCCAACCCTGAAATTGCTGGAACACTAGCTTTTAAAACTCTTGATTTTTCTGAATTTCATACGTTAAAGAGACGTACCCAAAAGGATTTAAAGCCAAAAGAAAAATCATCTGAAGATCATTCACTTATCAACTCAATTAATCTTATCACCCCGCTTATTCGAAACTATGATGCTGATATCCGCCTTTCAGCAGATCAAATAAAACTTCAGGATTGGTTGATCGATGATGCTGGTTTCAGTGTTTTTCAAAAAAACGGTGAGTTACTTATTGATATGGCAGGACTTGGTTTATTAGGTGGCACAGCAACTGGCCTTATTAAAATTGATACTACCTCTCCAAAGCCTCGCTGGCATATTAATTCTGGTTTTAAAAATATTGATTTATCTGAATTGAAAAGTGTTCTTCCGTCTCATACCTTTTTTAATGGCATTGGTCATTTAAAGCTTAAGCTGACAAGTTTTGGCGATAAGGGTGAGGAAATTTATGAGAATATGTCTGGGTCTCTTAATTTTACTCTTCCAAAGGGCGGTAAGGTCGCGCTGGATTTAAACCAATTTATTGGTGAGCAGGAAAAAAATTCAGAACAAACTTTAAAGAATTTAAAAACTGGCGAAAGCTCGTTTCAATTTTTGAATAGTTTTGCGCATTTTGCCAAGGGCTCCGTGATCTTTGATCACTTTATGCTTTCCACCCAAAAATATGACTTTACTGGGAATGGTTTTTTGAACTTGAAATCTCAGGCCTTGAATTGGCATATAGCTAGCTGGGAGACGACTACACATCCTGAAAGCTCTGATTTATCTGAAACATCTCTGGATGAGAAAGCTGACGCTCCTACTTCAAAACATGACGGGCAGGATGGAAAACAAACCAATAACCAAGAAAAGACCGCAGATCATTTAAACAAAACGCCTATTTTACTGACCTGTAGTCATGTAAAAGGGTTTTGGGATGCATTGAGTTTTGAGAAATACACCGCTTTGCACCTTTCTCTTTTAAATAGGGCTTGTCCGGCTTTTTATCATTATGATCAGTTGAAAACAAAAGATCACCCCATTGTTCATTCAAATAATGCAAGGTAAGACTGGCAGACGATGCAGAGTTAACTTGCATAGATAGATTTTAATAGGAGATGTCAACATGTTCAACAAAGTCGCGGGTAAAGCCTCACGCTTTAATTATTATATAAAGGGTGCGACTTCAGCTTCAGGCACTTTTGGTGTTTGTTTGTTTGCCACTCTGTTGTGTGTATCCCCTTCATATGCTGAGACATCATCACAATTAAAAATTTCAACCTGGGATGGCGCTTATAAAATTTCGCAAGAAAAGGCGTTTTTTGATCCTTTTTCTGAAAAAACAGGTACAAAGATTAATGTCTCCACGCATAAAAAGCCATTAGAGCTTCTCAAACAATGGAAAGAGAGTGGGGGCAAAAGTCATGACTTGATTGACCTTTCTTCATTTGAAGCCGAGCAAGCTTGTGATGCAGGTTATCTTCTCTCACTCAACGAGGAAGCAATCGCGAAAGGTACAAACAGCGAGAAAATTGAAGCTGATTTTCTGTCGAACAGTTTGATTGATTGTGCTGTGCCTTCCGTAGCATGGTCTGCCTTAATGGTTGTTAAAAATGGAGAATTCAAGAAAAAGAAACCACGCAGCTGGACAGACTTTTTTAATCTTAAGAAATTTCCTGGCAAGCGAAGTATGAAAAAATCTGCCCGCTATAGTCTAGAGACAGCGTTATTAGCTAGTGGTGTTAAAGCTGAAGACCTCTATTACAACCTCAGCACCGTTGAAGGGCAAAAACGAGCTTTTAAAAAATTGTCCTCTTTAAAAGATAATATTGTTTGGTGGGAAACTAGCAATGATGCCATCAGCAATTTAAAAAAGTCAGACACTGTAATGGGCGTTGCTTTTAATGGACGGTTGTTTAACTCGATTATTGGTGACGGGCTTGATGTTACATTAATTTGGCAAGGACAACTCTATGACCTTGATTATTGGGCTATACCTAGCAATTCGAAAAATAGACCGGCCGCTCTTGCGTTTATAAACTTTGCTACGGCTCCTAAACAACTCGCTGAACAAAGCAAGTGGATGCCTTACGGCCCGATGCGTGTCTCATCCCTTAAATTTATCGGCAAACATAATATTGCAAATATTCATATGGCTCCCTATTTGCCGACGACTAAAGCTCACTTCCAAAGAGCCATCAAATTTAATGAAGGTTTTTGGGAATCATCTAAGGGAAAAGAGCTGGAAGAGCGTTTTCAATCATGGCTTGGGGGCTCCCTCACCTGGCCAGATCAAAGTGAAAAACAGGCTAGATAATGAGCACGTTTTTTAATTTTTATTTTCTTCATTTTTGATGCCGCGTAAAAATTAACCCTAAGATCTGCAGATGTTACAATATTGTCACAAAGTTTAAACCTCTGCAGATTGAACTTTGATTTTTCTCACCTTTTATTAAGTTGTGGAAGAAGTTTTGATAAGCTTTACTGAACCCTGTTCAGTGGTTTTTAGAAAATGTAATTCGTTTAAAAATAACAATTTTTTTATCAAGCTATTTACTCAAAGTTTTGAAAATTTTTTAGTTCTCTTTATCTGAATTTGGTTTGTAATTGCGTTTTTAGTGTCAAGATTTTTGCTCCAGTTTTTTTACATGAAAATAAAATGAAGCAATCCTGATTTTTCCTCTTTCGTAGTTTTAAGAATATTTTTAATGTGTGATCTCCATTTGGCTGACTGACCTTTGTCGCCGTGGAATTAATGGGCCAAAGAGGGCCATTCATTGTTATGAATTTGATTTGAAATTCACATTACATTGAGTGGATTCCAGATCGAGAAATAAACCTCTCAATCTGGAAACGAGAGCGTTATTTTATAACGCTCTTTAAAAGCGGGGTAAGCTGCCAGCATTCTATGCTGGCAGCTTTTTTTAAGAGCTACACCTTTGGTTTATTATTGTGTTGCTTTTTATGACGCACCTTTAGAAATAATGCATAACCCTACTGAAATACCACATCTTTTTTAGATCCTCCCTTCAATTTCTTTTTAAAGGTTGCTACAGTCCTTTTAAGATTTTTATTTAGTACTAGTGCATGTCACTTTTTAATATTTTTGAACATGTGCTAATTGTTTAGTTAAGCGTGGAACAAATCACGCTTTAGCATCAGGGCGCGTGTTTATGAGTTTGCCGGAGAAATTACTGGAAAAAGCTTTCTATTGGGGTCCGCTTTTTGTTGGTATTGTTAGTTTGATCGTTGGCGTGGTTTTTGTTCGCGCTGTTACAGATGTAGATGGTGAAATCCCTCTTGCTAAATTACAATTGAATGGCTCCGAAATTTCCGTTGCTAATATCCAGAATAAAAGCCCTAGTAAAATTGCGCTGAAAGTAAAGAAACCAAATTATTTGCAACAAGAGCATTCTCAAAAACAAAAAGAAGATGATCTTTCTATTCAAACTCAAAAGAGCAAACAGTCAGCTTTAAGTTCAGCGATTACTCAAAAAAATCAAAAACAAGATATCGCGACTAAAGATACCCAGAAAACTTTCGTAGAAAAAAAAGCACGTGAAGCCCAGATTGTTCGTGTTACTATTCCTCAGCTTGTCTCACTTCACAGCGCCCAGATAGGGGCTAATGCCCCTCTTGCCATTTCAGGCTTAAGAGAAACTACTTTTCACCCTCTTCGTATTGGTTTTCGGCATACGGGTTCAGAGCTTGCCTATTGGGGGAAACTATCTCAATTTGGGTTAAAGAAATCCGTGGGTCGTGGCGGGTATATATCTGTGATGGCGCAGGCTGAAGTTCTAGGAAATAGAGGCCAGGATTTCATTGAAGGGCTCACTACCATTAAAGCACGAGCTATCCGGCCTTTAATTGTTCATTATAGTGAAAAGATAGGACAAGACTTTCTTGCCTCATATGATGGGCTTGAGCGTAGTGGGGAAAATGGTTCTCTTATTCAAACAATGTTCTTATCTGGACAAGGAGAGGAATTGGGAGCGCTAAGCGCAAATACTTCGAGTGGTCTTAGCTTAACAACTACGGGAAGTGAAAAACTTTTCAAAAAATTTAAGATTACGAAGTTTAGCCAAAACCTTGGTGAAGAAATTTCTTTAAAAAACCTGAAAGGTGTTAACCGAGCTGTTGTACATGCTGAACAAATGAAAATAGCAACACTTGCTTTGGCTGGTTCTGGCAAACTCTCTCTTAATGAGAAGAATACCAGACTGGACAAATCTAATTTAGCTTGTTCGTCACGATTTTACGCAGCTTTACAAGAACTTCGTTCAACCAAAATTTCGTCAATTCGCAGTGTTGCTCGACCTATTTCTAAGATAGATAAAACTCTTCCTGGTAAATGGATCTTTTCTCCACCAGCTTTTAAAACACGTAGTATCTGTAAAAAGTATAAATACAGAAAATCTCGTAAAAGAAGATGTGTGAAGTGGGGTAAATCGGTTGCGACTAACACTAGTTATACATCTGAAGAAAAAGATTATATTCTTGCTGCGCAAAAATTCATTACAGGCAGAGGCCGGCACCCGATGGTCAAGCCTCGCTCTCCTAGTCACTGGGTCATCAATATTGTTGCTCAGAATTTAAATAGTTATTCCAGCCAAAAAACACACCCAGCTCTGTGTACTGGTGCTTTAGGAATGGTTGACTATTTCGAAGGAAATTTAACCCGTTTTAAAAAACACATGACCAGCATTTTGACTTTGAACGAACAATCAAAAACACATATCCTAAATCAGGTATCGCGTTTAAATGCATCTATTAAAAGTCAGTCTTCCGTAGAAACCATTAGCGCTGAAATAGACTCTGTCACCCAGAACCAAAAAATACATATCAGCTCTTATGACCCACTGACTGTGAATGGGCAAGCTGTTGCAGCACTTTTTGGCGAAGATGTGGGGCTTGAGATTTTAAGCCGAGACGAATTCATTGACGCGCTAAAACTAACTCGTACTCTTATCACCTCTAGAAAGCCTCATATTCATGCCAGCACATATGCTCAATTTATAAGACTTGCTACTATTTTAGAAGCGAGTTACTACATCCAAAAATCACATGATAAATATAAGATGTTGGAGCAAAAGTTATTTGGTAGCTTAAGAGGCATACGGACGGCCCACACCAGCCATTGTAATTGTTCGAAGTAATTGCCCTAGCAATTTCTCTATCTGGGCTTAACACCTCTTCATTATATTCGTTCCGCTCTTTTATTTGTTTTTATCAAACTATTTTCTGGACAATTTTAATATGAATTCTAATGCTCTCAACTTAATGACTGGGCCTCCATATTTTTGGCTCCTCATTTTAGCAGGGCTATATATTGGGTTTTGTTTCTTTTTTACTCTCTTAAAAAACATGACTACTTTTGAGAATGGTTGCACTAACGAGAAAACTTTTAGCGTCGGCTATTGGGGGTATATTATTGCCAGCACTGCTCTTTGTTTTTCAACATGGAGTTTATTTGGCCAGCCTGCACTCATTTATCACGGCGGTAGTGCTTATAGTTATCTTATCTTAGCAAGCATTACGTTACCATTTGCGAGTATACTGTTTTTAAAACGTCAAAAAATACTATGTATTGAGTTTGGATTTAAGAGCCCTTTGGAGTTATATAGTTCTTATTTTCAAAGTAGTGTTCTTTGGGTGTTTATCTTGGCCGTAGGAATTGTTTTTGCCCTTAGTTGCTTCGGCCTTCTTTTACTCAGCGCTGGTTCTTTCATTCATCATATCTCTGGTGGATATGTCTCCCTTGTTTATGGAATGGTCGGATTTTGTTTTCTTGTTCTCACTCATACTCTATTTGCTCAATACCGAGCATTAGTGTCTATCGCCCCGTTACAGTTCTTTCTCTTTCTTGTGGGGGTGTTTTGCCTCTCAATGTTCGTGCTCTTCATGAGTGGTGGACCTGAAGGTTTTGTTGAGGGAATTAAAAATATAACTTCGAATGATTTGCCTCCCTTCAAAGACAGTTTTATTGACACGCAAAGTTCTTATGGAGACGATCTACCTCCCACCTCCTCAAACGTTTTTTTTATCTTTACTCTTTTGATTGGTTTGATGGGGATACAAGCATCACCTTTAATGAACATGCTTGCTCTATCAACAAAAGATGTTCGTGCTTTTGCACCACAACAAGTGTGGTGGTCGGGCCTTTTTTGCGGAGGTGTCCTGCTTGTTGTTTCCATTTTTATTGGCTTTGGAGCTCATGTTGCTCAGCCTGACTTAGTTTTGGCACTTAAGGCTTCTCATTTGTCACCTCGCTCTGCTTTGGTTTACCTTGATTTTGTTCCTCAGCTGATTAAGCAAGTGCAAGAATTTTCTCCCTTCCTCTTTGGAATAATAAGTCTTAGCGTGGTGGCAACTCTGCACATGACTGCTGCTCTAATTATAAAACTCACTGCAAATATGATCAAACTTGATCTCTCCAAAGGATCGACTTTCTTTTCTCCCTTTTCTCGAATGTTTGCTGAATTTAATCCCAACATTGTAGCCGTTCTGTTTAGCTGCCTCTTTGCTCTCTTCACGTTATATGCGGCGATTAATTTTCAGAGCATATTTCCTCTTATTGCCAGTTTAGGGATTGCTTTTTCATTTCAATTATTCCCGGCACTTGTTGGTATTTGTTATACTCCCTGGTTTACTGGGCGAGGCATTGTTGCAGGATTGATTGCCGGACTATTTGTAGTTTTGCTCACAGACAAAACCAACGACCTCCTTTTAAATGATATGATTTCAGATTTTTTCGATTTTCAAATGCCTTTTGGATCGCACCCTTTTGGTATTTATTCCGCTATCTGGGGGGGCCTAGTTAATATGTTTTTTGTCATCTTGATTTCCTCTTTTACCCAGAGCCGTAACGGTATTGAGCATCGCTTCGAATTTCATCGATTGCTTGAACTTAATTTAATGAGCCCTACCCCTCACGCCATTCTGTTTCCTCTTGCATGGGGTGTTTCATTTGTTTGGTTTTTCTTTGCCATAGGGCCGGGCGCTTCATTACAGAGCGCTTCTTTAGGCTTTGATTTATTTGAAAATGAGTTTCTTTCACTTTGGGCTTGGCAATTCTTTTGGTGGGCGTTTGGTGTTTTTATGCTTTGGGTTTTGGCTTACCCATTACAACTAAGCCGTTTTTCTGGAAAATCTTCATTTCTCTCACAGCTATTTCACCACTAAAGTGGTGAGCCTTCAAGGGGCGGTGCTAAGCACCGGGCTACGCTGACGCTTCACCATGTCCCATTGCTTGAAGAAGGCAATGCTCCTTCTTCGGGTAATTAATTTTGCGCTTTAGGTAACCTACCAGCAACCGTGCTTTTGGAGCGAAACGTTCTAAGCCTTCACCAGGGCCTCTTTATCTCATTAAAATCTTTTTACAAACCAAATTTGGTCACATTACTCAATTAACTAAACAGTGTTTAAAAAATATTTGAGGGAGTGTTTTATGTCTGGATCAACGTCTCAACCGGGAGGATTTTCAAAACTGGTTTCCTCACCGGCCTTTAAATTTATTATTCTTGGTGTTTTAACGCTTTTGTTGATGATCCCTTTATTGTTGGTTTATTTAATCGTTGATGAACGGCAAAGCTATTCCCGCCAGGCGGTGAGTGAAGTTGGCCGTAAGTGGGGTCGTGAACAGGCCTTTCATGGACCTTATATGGTGATCCCTATGGAACGACTGGTTGAGAAGACTGACCGACAGGGAAATAAAAGCTCATACCGCGAAGTGAAATATGCCGTTTTGTTGCCAAAGACGTTGAACATCAAATCTGAAGTGTCTGCCAAGGAATTACAACGAGGCATTTATGATGTGCCGGTATACAATACTAAGGTCACGTATGATGGTAAATTTGACCCGGCTGATCTTGACCAATATAGACGTGAGCGTTTTGAGTTACGCGTGAACGAGGCTGTCTTTAGCGTTTTGGTTTCTGATGTTCGGGGAATTAAGAAAACAACAGATGTAAATATTGGGCCCCAAACATCAATATTTCAGGCTGGTGTTGGCGTTAAAGGTCAGCGTAGCAGCGGTGTGCATATCAAACTAACTACGGCCCAGCTGAACGATGGCTTTGCCTTTAATTTTAACTTACCTGTTAATGGAACCAAGCATTTATTATTTGAGCCTTCTGGCGCTGAGACAAAACTCGATATGACATCGAATTGGCCACATCCGAGTTTTATGGGTAACTTTTTGCCAAATGAGAGAAAAATTAGCACCACCGGGTTTGAAGCAAATTGGCATGTTCCTCACCTCGCACGAGGACTTGGTCAAGCTCATACCCAAACTCAAATTAGTAAGTTGATGTCTAAAAACTTGTTTGGTGT
>JAJFHW010000244.1 GCA_021775385.1 Hyphomicrobiales bacterium
TTACACGCGGTGAATGATCGAGAGTTTCAATTTCAGTTGCATAAATACTGAGCATCTCTTTTGAGATTTGGAATAATTCATCACGTGGAAATGTTTCAACAATATTAGTCAAAGCTTTACCGCTATGACTTTCGCGCGGTGACCCAGAGTGGTCCAAAACATGATCTAGTTTTTGGCGAAGCATGGGAATAGAAGCAACCTTGCTCGCATAAGCTGTAGACGTAAACAAACCAACAATTCGAAGTTCGCCGGTAATATTACCCTTTTCATCAAAAAGCTTAACCCCAATATAGTCCATATAAGTACGACGATGAACATCAGATTTAATATTAGCTTTGGTGATAATAATCGGAGACGGTGAGAAGAAGAATTTGCGCACTTCAGGCGTCATTGTGCAAAGTTTTTTACCTTTGCGTAAAACTTCAACTTTTTCATCACGTAAAATACCAAGTCCAGACTCTTGGACAGAAGTCAATTGACTGGTCTTACCCTTGCCTTTGAGTTTATATTCTCTCATACCCAAAAACGTAAAATTATTGTCATTCGCCCAGCGTAAAAACTGAATTGATTCAGATAATTGTGAAACAGGAACTTTCGTTTGATTAGTAGATAGACCAGTCGCAACTGTCGTCAGTTTCGTGCGCATCAACAGCCAATCATTCACGACCAGTTGAACCCGTTCAACCAAATTATTAAGAGCTGTTTCAAGCTCTTTCATTGCTTTTTCACTTAGCGAATCAATGTGTAACGATACAAAGCTCTCAGAGAATATTTGCCCATTCTTATTATTCAGTCCCTCAAGTTTAGAGCTATCCAGAACTTCTTTTAATTTCCCTTTTTCATCTCGCCGGACTGATAAAATAGGATGAAGAACCAAATGAATTTTTATGTTTCTTGATTGCAATTCTCCAAGAACTGAATCAAGCAAAAAAGGAATATCATCATTCACGATATCAATGACGCTAAAATCACCATATTCAAATTGATAATGATCAGAAACCTCTGGAGTATAAACTTTAAGCTTACATTCTCCAGGTTTGCGCTTCTGCATTAAGTCAAAAGAATGAGAGACAAGTGTCGAGAACATCTCACCATGAAATTGATTAAAATCAGTCCACTTTATTGAATTGAGTAATTTTTTAGTAAATTCATCCAAGGAAGGTATCATCCTTTGCGAAACAGAAATATACGATGTGATAGATTGTATCGAAGAATAATGATCTTGTTTTGTTTGTAATGACATAGCCCAGCGCTCACTTAAAAAAGTTCCAACACACCCGGCAAAAAATCATTATGTAAGCGATATACGCGAAAACAAACACCCACCCAAAATTTTTAAAGGGCATGCAATTTCCCATGAAATATAAGCGCTTACAAAAAGACCCCAGAGTGCAAGCGACTCAATTCCATTCAACCTTAGCTAGAAAAAGATGAACAAATTCTTAGTGTTACGAAAAAGAAATAAGGTTTTGATTCAGAAAAGATCAAAATTCAGATGAAATGACTTATGTTTTACTCAATTACAATAAGATGATTTACAAGCTCATCAAGAGGCTCACTTCCTGGAGGGAAATGCTCTGAGAGCCACTCACCAGATTGATGAATAGCTGTTACAAAGCCTTTTTTCGGTTTTTTATTTTTAATATCTAAAACCAATTGCTGCACCAACGCATCCCACTCAGAAGCAGGAATTTTTTCATAAATTCCTAAATCTCCAATCACTTCAGCATGATGTTCAGCTACTGAAACAAAAATCATTATGCCCGTTCGCCCTGAAGTCGTGTGCATTTCTTGAGCTGCAAATTGTTCCAATGCATGAGCATGAGCCCACTTTTTCTTAAAAGTCTTAGGCACAATCCAATATCTAAATGGCCTAAAAGAAAGAAGAAGAGCCAAAGCCACAAAACAAACAAGCTGAATGAAATAAATCTTCTCGGCAGACCAGATTAAAAATTGCCCATCAGTGTAGCGAGGTAGGTAAATCAAAATCAAAGGGATAAGCAAAGCTACAAAAGCAGCAAGAAACAAAGGCAACAAACGGTAACTGCCAGATTGTGCAGCAAGCACAGCTACAATCTCACCACTTGTTCGTTTCTCTTCAGCAATGATGGCTTCACTAATTTCTTTTGCATCATCTTTGTTCAACAAATACATTAATTTCTCCCAGTTTTCAAAAGCGCACACTGGCTAACTATTAAGTCTAACACTACCAACTACCTGATGCACCACCACCACCAAAACTTCCACCTCCTCCAGAAAACCCACCACTACGAGGACGGCGAAACCCACCAGTTCCACTCCACCCATCAGATGAGCCTCCATAATCAGCCGGGACAATCACAACACCGCCAGGCATACGCCCCCCAACTTTTCGGTCCCTTGCAAGCGAGCTAATCAAATAAATAAAAGGAACAAGCCAAAAAGCAAAAAAGATAAACGGCAATAAGGGATCAATTTTAGCAACTGGTTTTCGAGCCCGAAGTGCTACCTCTTCCCCCCTCCCTAGCAAACTGGCCTTAATGTCTTCAACACCAGCAAAAATTCCGGCAACAAGGTTTCCCTTTTTAAATTGAGGTAAAATACGGCGTTGAATAATCAAACCCGCTAAGCTATCCGGCAAACTCCCCTCGAGCCCACGGCCAACTTCAATGCGCACTTGTCGCTCATTTGGGGCAATGATTAACAAAACACCATTGTCTTTGCCGGCCTGGCCTATTCCCCAATGACGCCCTAATTGATACCCGTAATCTTCAATGGGGTACCCACCTAAACTCTTGAGCGTAACAACAACAATCTGATCAGTTGATTGCCCCTCAACTTCAGATAACTGTTTAGAGAGCCGGTCTTCATCTTCAGTTGAAATGATTTGTGCCTGGTCAACAACTCGGCCCGTTAAATTAGGAAAATCAGGTGATGCAGCAAAACACCCCCCAACTAGGGCAATCCAAAACAACCCTGCCAAACAAATAGAAGCCCAAAGAGCTTTAAAAGTTTTATGCCAATGAAGTGTTTCCAATAAAATCAAATCCATCTGATTAAGTTAAACGGATACTGAAGACCAATAAAAAAGGCCCCTACATAAAGAGGGGCCTTAAAATCAAAATTATTTAAAATTCACTTCAGGTACTTTGGTTTTTTCTGGAGAAACAGAAAATGTCTCCATCAATTCAGAGTCAGGATAGACAAGTGATTTCCACCACCGTCCAGGAATGGTTTTTAACTCTGTATTATATTGTTTTACAGCCTCAATATAATCTCTACGGGCAATAGCAATTCTATTTTCCGTACCCTCAAGTTGAGTTTGCAGTGTCAAAAAATTCTGACTTGATTTCAAATCAGGATAGCTCTCTGAAACAGCAATCAAACGCCCAAGCGCACTCGAAAGCTGGCCTTGAATTTTTTGAAACTGCTGGAATATTTCTGGGTTAGTCGTAATGTCTTTCGGCAATTGCAAGCTGGTGGCTTTCGCCCTCGCTTCAACAACTTCTTTAAAGACTTTTTCTTCTTGAGCCGCAAACCCTTTAACGGTTTCTATCAAATTTGGGATTAACTCAGCCCGCCTTTGATATTGGTTTAAAACATTACTCCAAGCAGCCTTTGCCTGTTCTTCTTTTGTAGGGATATTATTGATCCCACAACCAGAAAGACCAGCTACCCCTAAAAACAAGATCATAAAACAAAAAACCTTGATCAAACTGATCATCTTAGACATTAATGGCTCTCCCTTTCAGCTAAAAACGCCAATAACTGGTGTAATCAAAGCTTCAGTGTGATGCAAGTAGAGAATAGCTCCCTACATAATTTTTTGGTACAAATAAGCAACATTGAGGCCGTGAATAAAATATTTCGGCAGAATACAGTAAAAAAACAAAAAAGGGCCAATGAGGCCGCTTGACTTAACAGTAAAACAAGTCGAATATGAATGCACAAAATATTGTTATAACAATATTTTAAAGATTGAAGCTCTACAGGAAAATTAATCTGAAACAGAAACTTCTAAAATACTTAAGTTCAAGTATCGCAGAAATTCTTCAGTTTAACTAGCCTGGAAATTTTTAATCTTGAATTTAACAAGCACACCTTAACCATCGTTAAGGCTACCTGGTAAATTCAAACCGTAAAATTTATTTTACAACATCTAGTGATGCAGGGGGGTGGCACCATAAGGGTCTCCCCTAATTTTTTGAGTAAAGCTTAAATAGCTTATTAATATGTGAGGGAGTGCGTATAATTATGTATATGCGTAGCGTTGCGCTATTAGTCGCAGCACTTGGGACAATCACACTATCAACAGATGCAAATGCAACATCGCGTTTGGATCGTGAGAGAGCCCATAGAGCCGCACCAGCTTGTACCGTCCACCGGGTACAGCCAGTGCACTATCGTCAGGTTAAACGTAAAGTTCTAGTTTCTAGAGCAAGACGTCAAGTTCAATACACACCAGCTGTTTACGGCTGGCAAGCTTCAAAACAGCTTGTTCGTCGTGGATGGACTGAAACAAGAGTTATTCCAGCTAGACATCGTCTTAAAATGGAACGTGTTTTAGTAAGCAAAGCTTACGCAAAAACACATCACACACCAGCCAGATATGCAACACGCACAGAACGCGTGCTTGTAAAACGCGGTTGGACTGAAACTCGTTCAACACCAGCAACTTATGGCTGGAGATCACAACGTGTTCAAGTCAAACGTGGTTGGACTGAAACTCGCTCAACACCAGCAACTTATGGCTGGAGATCACAGCGTGTTCAAGTCAAACGTGGTTGGACTGAAACCCGCTCAACGCCAGCAACATATGGCTGGAGAACTGAGCGCGTAATGACTAGCCGTGGTGGTTATGACCGTGTAAGCACACCAGCTGTTTACGGATACAAAAAACAACGTGTCCTAGTAAAACGCGGTGGTGTTCACTACACAAAATCAGCTCCTGTTTACAAAACTGTGTACAGAACACACCGTGTAGCTGTTCGTAGTAAACCATGTAATTGTAATGATCGCGGTCATCGTCATCGCTCTCGTACATCATACAAAACGAAACGCGTGGCAACACGTGTGTTAGTTCGTGGTGGACGTCGCACGGCACACCGCACACCAGCTGTATACGCTTGGAAGCAACAACGTGTTCAAGTGAAACGTGCATCTCACCGTCTAGTACGCCGCCCAGCGGTATACAAAACAGTTAAGAGAAAAGTGATGACGTCTCGTGGTCGCACACACCGTGTATATCACCCAGCTGTTTACGCAACAAAACGTGTAAAAGTAATGACATCTCGTAGTCGCTCGCACCGTGTATATCACCCAGCTGTGTACTCGACTAAACGCGTAAAAG
>JAJFHW010000245.1 GCA_021775385.1 Hyphomicrobiales bacterium
AATACAAACTGTTTAAGTAAAGAGACGAACCATGCCATACATGGCGAACAGTTAGGGTCGCCCAGACAAAGCTAGTAATAAAAGCCAGTCCACCAACAACACGCGGAATGAGAGGTGATTGCCAAAAGTCTAAATTTTTCCAAACCAAACGTATAAGCAAAAATATAAAAGAAGGGATTAGAAAACTTGGAAGTAGTAAATTAAAGAAGGTCTTCTCACCAACTTCCACCCCATATCTCAATGGTGAAAAGTGCACAAAGTTAGTAAATATAAAAGTTCCAATGATAAGCGGAAATGCAACTGGAAATATTCTGCTTTTCCAACCGTTAAAGAGAAAACGATAGAAAAAGATCACCGTTAGAAGAATTAACAATAAGCTGATTGAATGTGTATATGCTTCAGCTGCTACTATAACCTGTAAATTTCCAAAATCATATGGACGTAGATGCCCCCCTACAAAAAGGTGCCTTATGGTGAGCAAGATAAAGCCACTCAGTAAAACCCAACTGGTCAGTTCTAGCACTGTTACATAGATAACAGGACGTCTTGTTCTTGCAATAAAGTGCACAATAGCTGCAATGATGCCAGGTACTAAATAAGCAATCAGCAGCATATTAAAGATATGTCCAGTGCCAACAGGCTCGTTAGTAAAAAACGGGTTGAGCAATAAACCATGAGAAAGCAATACCATTGCAAGTGATAAGTAACCCAAAATCTGCGTGGCAGTCCTAAATATTACACTTGGCGATCTATCATCTAGTCGCATAAGAGCACCAGATAATACAAGAGCCGTAATTGTATGAGCAGCTTGCTCAGCAAGTTTGAAATCACCACTAAGCAAGTCACCATTATTCATGCCATGACGAATTTGCACGGTGAATAGGAGCGCGGTAAATAAAACAGCAACCCCTTCAAAAAAACGTTGTGGAGCATCTTTAACGGTTCTCCCCAGCAACAAACTAGCAATCCAGAAAGAGAGTGCGGGCAAACCATAAGCTGGTAGCAAAGAGTTGAAGATAATCGTGGTTGATGGGGTAAGGTTTAATGTTGGATGAAACAAGGTATAAGCGATAGCAACACCAGCGGCTACCATGGCGCTAAAGCGATAAACATGTAAGGGCCGAACAATACTAAGGCCAGCAAGAGCAACAGCTAAGAAAGAACTCAATACCACTAATATTGCACCATCAAATTTAAAATATACTGCCATGATGGCAAAAAGAGCTGATCCGCCAGCAATGAAAGTAAGGGGGAAAATTTCATTGAAATCTAAGCCCTTCAAGGAAGGGAGGCGTTTGATAATTATTTCTGAGGATAAGCCAAGAGCTAGAGTGCCCAAAAGTCATACATATCCAATCCAATTCGGGCTTTGTATAAAATTTGAAACCCAGGTAACTGCATAGGCTATTAGGGGAACAACAGATGCCGGTATTGCCCAGTTCAGTGCATGTGTCTCAAACTTCTGATTATTGGTTGCTTTAAGTACACCATAAACTCCAATCATAATTGTAATGATAAAAAAGCCTAAACTTAACGAGGTGGCTTGTGTGTTTTGATTCCAATTATCCGTCGAACTTAATTCTGTATCCGCGATAGTGTACATAAATTCCGTTACGGATATCCCTTGGAAAATGAAACCGATAAATGTAAACAAACCAAGTGCTGCACCTATTGCAAAAAGTAGAGAGAGCGCTGGTCTCAACCAGGCGCTAATCCAGAGTGATAAGACAACCACTGCAGTTGTTGCGATCGCTGTCGTTTGATAAGTTGTCGCATCAACATACAATAAAATAATTCCAGCAAGCCCTGTTATAAACGAAAACAATATTACGAAGAAGTCTTCATCTGGGTTATGATCAAGTGCAGATGATTTTATAGATGTTTCACTGTCTTCATCTGTGTCTTCCACCTCAGCTGTCTTTTGAAGTCTCCAAGTCAAGCCCAGGGTGCATAAACAGACAGCCAGTAAAGTTAAATAGGTCTTCAGAACAAATGATTGTAACAATTCATAATCACTATAGATGGTCAGAATAAGCGCCCAAAGTAGCGCCCCAACAGCAGCACATGCCATCAGCCAAACCCACGAACGAAAACGAGCGATCGCCATTGCTGAATATGTGACAACCAATAAAAATGAAATAAGCGCCGTATAATTGGGAGAGGTAGTACTAACCAATGCGGGTGTTATATACGATCCAAGCAATCCTACAGCGGCAAGAGGCGAGCCATGAATAAGCGCCATCGTCAATGTTGATAGGGACAAAATTCCCATAATGGAAAAAGCAATTGCGGGGGAAATAAAACCAAATATGCCGTAGGCAATATAAGTTACGGCAAATAATATCATAGAGCCAACCGCCGTGAGGATCCCAGGCACATAAGCATTTTTGATATGAGAAATATCTATTGCAAATGGAAGGCGGCGGAAATACTCACCAGCACCCATTAAAGCCAGACCAAACATAGCTGCCATTGCCAACCTGATTTTTGGCCCAATAAGCCCAACCTCAATAGAATATTTAATGAGAAATACAGCGCCAAATGCAAGGGCTATACCGCCGATCCAAACAGCCCACTTACCATCAGAAACTATGTTCAATAATTTAGCTGAAATTTTCTCTAAAATAGGTGTAGGCGACTGAGCTTCTAATTTACTTGCCGCACGATCAGTCGAAAGAATGGTACTTTTGCGATGCGGGTTTTGTGAAGCTTCTTCAAGTTCAGACTGCTCCTTGAGTTTATCTGACTGAGGTTCGTCAACCTCCAAGGTAGCCCTCATCAGAGGCTTTTTTTCTTCAGTACGAATAAGGGGGACAGAAGTGCTTTCGGCCAGAGCAGTCTCCAGCTCAGCATCATCTGCAGAGTCATCAAATTGAGGATTTTTTAGTTTTAAAAGGGTCGATTGAAGGTGCTCGATTTTATTTTTCTGAGCCTGGATTTGATTATGTAATTTCCAGCAAATAAAAAGAGCCAAAAATCCAGCTATATGCGCTAAGAATTCCAAATCAATCATCCTTTTGTAAATTCAATAAAACCAGTAAAATATTACTGGTAAATACATTTTTCGTAAAACATGTTGAATGTAAGTATACAAAAAGATTTAATGAACTTTTACTTAAGTCATTATTATATAATGAAAATAATATTCTTGCGTATGATGGAATTAGATGGGGATATAAAATTATACGCCTTTATTACAGTTATCAGGCTAAGCAGCGTATTTATGATCGAAGGCATCATTCCCTAAAGTGCTAACCGAAGAAATTTGTAAACCATCAATGCTTAATAGATTATTTTGACTAGAAAATAGTAAAACTGAAAATTAAGTCATCGATGGTGTTACGTTCAATAAAGGCTATATCAAGGTTATAGACGAAATCAAAACGGCTATAACAAATAAGCAATTCCAAAGTCAGTGACAGAAAAATCGCCACTATTCAAATCTCTTAAAAATGAACTGACTTTGGATCAATTGGTTTTTGTTGCGGAGGAGCGAACTTAGTAAGGTCGATGCCTTCCACAGCTGTTCTGTACTCTTCCATCGTAGGTGTTCTACCTAGGATAGCAGAAAGAACCACAACAGGTGTTGAGGCCAACAAAGACTCGCCCTTTTTCTCAGAACTGTCTTCTACAACACGCCCTTGGAACAAACGTGTAGATGTCGCTAACACGGTATCTCCTTTGGCAGCCTTTTCTTGGTTACCCATACAAAGGTTACAGCCTGGTCGCTCGAGATAGAGAATGTTTTCATATTCTGTACGTGCGTTGTTTTTGGGTGCAACATCATCAAATTCAAAACCAGAGTACTTCTGTAAAACAGCCCAGTCACCTTCATCTTTTAATTCGTCGATGATATTATACGTAGGTGCTGCAACGACCAAAGGTGCTTTAAATTCGACGCTGCCTGTTTGCTTTTCCAGGTTGCGAAGCATTTGTGCTACGATTTTCATGTCTCCTTTGTGAACCATACAGGAACCAACAAAACCGAGGTCGACTTTCTTTTCTGCTTTGTAGAATGAAATTGGTCTGATTGTATCATGTGTATAGCGCTTGGAGACATCAGCATTGTTCACATCTGGGTCGGCTATCATTGGCTCATCGATTAGATCGAGATCAACAACAACCTCAGCAAAATAATTAGCGTTGTCATCAGGAGTTAACGCTGGTTTTTCGCCAGATTTGATTTCAGCTATACGATTATCGGCAATATTAATTAAGCCTTGAAGCGTTTGGGCTTCGTTATCCATGCCTTTATCGATCATAATTTGGATGCGATTTTTGGCAATTTCTAGAGAACCAATGAGGGTATCATCTTCAGAAATACAGATGGATGCTTTGGCTTTCATTTCAGCTGTCCAGTCTGTGAATGTGAAAGCTTGGTCAGCAAGTAAAGTTCCGATATGAACCTCGATAATCCGTCCTTGGAAAACATTATCACCAAATTGCTTTAACATCTGCGATTGGGTCGCGTGCACAACATCACGAAAGTCCATGTGACTTTTCATGGTGCCTTTGAAAGTCACTTTAACAGATTCTGGTATCGGCATCGTGGCTTCGCCCGTAGCTAAAGCAAGGGCTACTGTTCCAGAGTCAGCGCCAAATGCAACACCTTTTGACATGCGTGTATGACTATCACCGCCGATAATAATCGCCCAGTCATCTACCGTGATGTCATTCAAAACCTTATGAATAACATCTGTCATAGCATGATAAACATTTTTGGGGTCTCTAGCAGTAATCAGACCAAATTTATTCATAAAATTCATAAGCTTAGGGATGTTTTCTTGTGCTTTTATATCCCAAACAGATGCAGTATGGCAGCCTGATTGATAAGCACCATCAACAGTTGGTGATATAATTGTAGCTGCCATGGATTCAAGTTCTTGTGACGTCATCAAGCCGGTCGTATCCTGAGACCCGACAATGTTTACCTTCACGCGAACATCAGAGCCAGCATGCAAGACAGCTCCTTCAGTCACCCCAACTGAGTTAGCATTAAAGATTTTTTCCACTGCTGTAAGGCCTTGGCCTTCAAGAGAAATTTCTTTGGCAGGGGCGAAGACAGATTGCAATTCAATACCAAGTGTTGAGGCAGCAAAACTCTGAAGCTTCTTGCCAAACACAATAGCATAGGAACCAGCAGCCTTAATGAACTCAACTTTTTGTGGCGTTAAAGAGGAGGAAATATCAACCAGCTCCTTGTCTCCATTGTAGAGCTTCTTTGTCTTGGTGTTAATGGTAAGAACTGTGCCGGTCTCTACTGAGTAGGTTTGCTCAAGAACCGGGTCATCATTTTCGTCCAAAATTGTATTGCCATCAGCATCTAGCTTTTTAACCCAGTTTTTCAGGTCAATACCAATGCCACCAGTAACACCTACCGTTGTTAAGAAAATAGGAGAAATACCATTTGTTCCAGCAACAATAGGAGCAATATTAACAAAAGGAACATAAGGGCTTGCTTGCATTCCAGTCCACAAAGCAACATTGTTTACACCTGACATCCGTGAAGAGCCAACGCCCATGGTCCCTTTTTCAGCGATTAACATCACTCTTGCATCAGGATGAAGTTTTTGAAGTTCTTGGATTTCAGCTTGTGCCGATGGAGAGATCAGGCACTTTCCGTGTAGTTCACGGTCTGACCTAGAGTGAGCCTGGTTACCTGGTGAAAGCAAATCAGTAGAAATATCACCCTCAGCCGCGATGTAGGTAACGACTTTAATCTCTTCATCAATCTCAGGAAGTTTTGTAAAAAACTCAGCTTTAGCATAACTTTCAAGTATGTTTTTAGCGATTTGGTTTTCGTCTTTATACGCTGTCTCTAATCGCTCCATATCTGCTTCATAGAGGAAGACTTGAGTTTTAAGGACTTCGGCAGCTTGTTTCGCAACATCTAAATCGTCACCTAAGGCTACATCAAGGAGCACCTCCAAAGACGGCCCCCCTTTCATATGAGACAATAACTCAAAGGCGAAGGTTGGTGAGATTTCCTTAAGGACAGAGCTACCAAGAATAATCTCTTTTAAGAATTTTGCTTTTTCACCGGCAGCGCTAGTTGTACCAGGTAAGGTGTTGTAAATAAAAAACTTAAGAGAGTTTTCTCTATGCTCATTTTCGAGATCTTTAATTTGCGAGATGAGCTCACTTATAAGCGCACCATCGTCAATAGGCTTGGGGTTCAAACCTTGATTTTTTCTATTTTCAATCTCATTTAAGTAGTCTGTATACAAACTCATATCTATCCTGAAGCAATTAGAGTTAAATTATAAATGGCGCTTGAACGCTAGCTCGCAGAAACGTCTGGCAGCTGGAAAAAGCTGATTGAGCGTATCAATATTTTAGCCGAGATTAACTTGCAAGGTATTTTTCTATGGTGGTAAAACATAGTCTCAGCTAACATCAATTCCTTGCATCATCTTAGGCTAATAGCTCCTAAAAAGGCTGTCTTTTATAGGGCTAATATCACCGTTCGTGTATTTAAGCTTTTCATGATTGAAAAGTATATACTTAGTAGAACAAAGGTGTCTTTTTCTTTAGTGCGGTCAAATCGTCACTACTCAACAAGAGTGGATCGAAAGGGCATAGACGAAAGCAAAAGGTACAGGCATGCGCTAGAGCGCGGGCTAAATTTGAATGCTAAAAATGCCAAAAAATACTAAAATCGGCGAATATCAAAGCCCAACTGAGCCTAAGGTTTCATTATTAAGGGCCCAGATCTAATAATTAAAGGCCCAGTCTAATAAACAAGGACATGGACCTCATTGCCCTGTAAAACCGTACCAAATTTTGTTCAACTTTGCCGCACAATGCCATCGGGTGCGACAATTTGTCAAGTGCCCAGTTACAAGGTCATTTGAGGGGAATGGTTTCTAGTGTTGGTAGTTTTATACTCTAGGCTTAAGGGGGGCGTATATAAAGATTCCTAAGTAGATTTTTTGTAAAATTCTAAATGGAATTTTACGGGGCCAATGACTTCAACATGGTGGGCTTCTTCAGGTTCAATAATGACAAATTCACCTGCGCTAAGTGTGAGAATGTCTTCTGGCTTATTTTGCAAAATATAGTTGATAGCCCCTTCACTGATCACAGCTTTTGCCCAAACATTAGGTTTCGTTTTATGCTCTTTCTGCAAAGCAAGAGGTAGAGTATCTTGGTCAAATTTAGGACTTTCAGAATATTTAGTCAGTTTCTCGGGTAAGCTAGTCAGCATTATACATCTCCATCAATGGCTCATTTAAAATGTTCTTGTTTGTTATGAGGCAATAAAAATTTGAAGTTATTTTCACAGTGCTTTTAAAATTTAAAAAGACCAACGAGTTAATAAATCAAACAATGCTATTAACATGCATGCAAAATACATCTTAATAACATTTTATGCGCGTTAGCAATTTAAATTGCAGTTAAAATCGCATTTAAATATGCATTTAATATATTTATATTGACATCTGGATCTAGTTTTCTTTAAATAAGCATTCTAAATGCATCTTTTAAAGCGAGAGGTTCTTATGCAACATTATGTCCTGGCATTAAGCTTAAGTTTAATGTGCTTTGTTTCATTATTTTTCATTTCAGCCGTAATGGCATCTGGAAATAAAAAAACATTTTCTTCTCCAGAAGAAAAAAGAAAAAAATATATTTGGGCAATGTTCTTCATAGGGATCGTCGTCACATTTACCTCGCTTTGGCAGTATCCCCACACAATCTCCAAGTCCGTACATGCTCAGGCAATCAATGTAACCGGTGCTCAGTGGTACTGGGAGATCGATAAAGAAAAAGTCTTACTGAATAAGCCTGTTGTTTTCAACGTCCATACCTCAGACGTTAATCACGGGATGGGCGTTTTAGATTCTGATGGCAAGCTTATATTTCAAACCCAGGCTATGCCAGGATATGTCAATAGAATTGAGCACGTATTCACAAAACCTGGCGAGTATAAAGTTATTTGCTTGGAGTTTTGCGGTGTGTCTCATCATGACATGATCACAGAGTTTCAGGTCGTGGAAAAAGTTGTGGCGCAGAAGGAAAACAAAAATGATTAAGCCATCTCATGAACCCCACTCTAATTTAATTAAATTCACCATGCTTCTAGCTGGTGCTGTCCTCTTATTGATGATGATTATTGGCTTGTTGATGCGAGCAGCACAAGGCGATTTAATCGAGATCGATCCAGCTATTTTTTATCAACTTATGACAGCTCATGGAGCAGGCATGGTTGGAGCAGCATCTTTAACAGGTGCAGCGATCATGTGGTACTTCGTTAGCCGATATGTTTTTCTTCTTAAAGAAGTCTTTGTTGTTTTTCTGACATTGTTTTTATTCGGTGTATTATTCATTCTAGGGAGTATCTCTTTAGGGCAGTTTGGGGCAGGTTGGACTTTCCTTTTCCCCTTGCCAGCCATTTCAGGGGGAGCATGGGAAACAGGGGCAGCCGCAGCTTTTATCATTGGGCTAATACTAATCGGTGTCGGGTTTCTTCTAATGAATTTAGAAGTCGGCCGTAAAGTAATCTCTGCCTTTGATGGGATTGGTGGAGCTCTGGCCTGGCCTGTAATTTCAGGGAAGGTAACACCAGATGATGCCCCGCCACCAGCAATTGTCGCAAGCATGGCTACCATTATTTTTAATACAATAGGTATTGTGGTTGGCGCTGCCGTTTTAGTCTCCAGCCTTATTAATCTATATGTTCCAGCCTTTGAAGTTGACGCGCTTCTTGCTAAAAATATGATTTACTTTTTTGGCCATGTTTTCATTAATGCAACCATCTATATGGCGGTTGTCGCGGTATATGAAATCATTCCGGAATATACAGGAAAACCTTGGAAAACATCGCGCATCTTTGCAATTGCCTGGTCTGCTATTTTATTATTTGTCATGGCCGTTTACCCCCATCACCTGTTGCAAGATACTGTGATGCCAGCCTGGGCTTTAATCATGGGGCAGATAGTCTCTTATCTATCAGGCATACCATTACTAACAGTCACAGCCTTTTCTCTTTGCGTATATTTAAGAGGCTCAAATATTAAATGGGATCTAGCATCCGCTTTATTAGTGCTTGGTGTTGCTGGGTGGTCAGTTGGTGTTGTGCCCGCAATAATAGATGGCATGATCTCAGTAAATAAAATTATGCACAATACCCAGTGGGTGCCGGGGCATTTTCATATTTACTTATTGCTCGGTGAAGTGGCCATGAGTTTTGGCTTTATGGCTTACCTGATTAAAGAAGCAAAATCATCGGAATTCCAAATGATTGATAAAACCGCATTTGGAGTATATCTCGCAGGTGGCATCGGCTTTACTCTTATGTTCCTGGTATCTGGTGCGATGTCTGTTCCAAGAAGGTGGGCTGTCCATGCTGAAGAATGGCTTTTGCAAGATCGTATCGCAACAGCTTTTGCACTGTTAGTTATCGTAGGAGCTTTAATCTTCGTGGTGAGATATATAATCGGCATTTCAACATATAGAAGGACTTAAATTCGAATGAGTGCCTTCAAAGTAAATATTGTCATCATTCTTATCGGTTCGCTCGTCTTATGGTTCACAACAGATGGGTTGCAAGCCCTGACCAGTGAAGGTGCAAGACGACTACAGGTTACAAAGCTGAGACCAATGATGCCAAATATTACTTTGGAGACAATGTCAGGTGCTTATACAAGACTACAAAGTGAAAACGAACATATAACTATTGTCGAGTTTATATACACAACATGCCCGTTTATCTGCCAGGCCGGCGGTGACCATCTAGCTCGCTTACAGCATGAAATCAAAAAGAAAAAACTACAGGATAAAATTCGGATTTTTTCAATTAGCTTCGATCCTCTAAAAGATAATATAGAAGAACTATCTTATTACGCTAAGCGCCATAATGCAGATGGGATTGTATGGACGATTGCAAGACCAAAGGTTGAGGATTTACCAGACTTACTAAAGGCATTTGGCATTATCGTAATACCGGATGAAGATGGAGGCTATGTCCATAATTCTGCGATGCATATCATTGATCAACGGGGGAACTTAATATCCATTCTCGATAGTAATGATGTTCAAGGAGCGTTGAAAACCATTGAGCGAATGCTCCAAGGTATGCGAATGCTCCAAGTTGAGCGGACACGCTAATGATAGATGGTAAAATAAAAATATTAATCTCATCTCTTATATTTACATTTTGCATTCTCTCAAGAGGAGCATTAGAGAAGCTCCCAATTACCCATATATTAATTCAATTGCCCTTGTTGATTTGTGTCGGCTATCTTTTGGTAGAAGAAAAATTTTTGAGAATTGGTGAGTGGAACAAGATTAGTGAGTGGAATAAAGGAGGGTGCGCGTCTCTTTTAATCGCAATTTTTACCATCGCTTATTGGATGTTGCCCAGATCAATAGATGCCGCAATATCTTCAGTCACTATGGAATTGCTCAAATTTCTCACGGTGCCATTACTAATAGGTGTTTCCTTGAAGTTAGGATGGGGAAGGGCACATCCAATCTTAAAAGGGTTTCTAAAAGCTCAAGCCATCTCCATGTTAGGAGTGGCAGCCTTTATATATATCCACGCGCCAATTCGAATTTGTAACTCCTATTTAGAAAATGCTCAGCAAGATCTGGGGTATGGGTTTTTATATACA
>JAJFHW010000246.1 GCA_021775385.1 Hyphomicrobiales bacterium
GCATCATGTAAAAGTGCTCCCAATTGCCAAGAAGCCGGTGCATCAGGCTTTAACTTTAAAAGAATATCAGTGACAAAAAGAGAATGTTCCGCCACAGAAAAAGCGTGTGGTCCAGATGTTTGTCCATTCCATCTCGCTACCCGCGCTAATCCGTGGGCAATATCTTCAATTTCAATATCAGATTTCTCTGGGTTGAGTAAATCTAACCGACGCCCAGAAAGCATTCTTTGCCAGGCACGTACAGGCTTTTTAGCAAGCTTTTGCATCACTTAAGTCTTTCAGAAAAATCTATTTTTTTACCCAGCTTCAAGCAAGTTTTATGACAAGGACAATCAACTATATGGTCGTTGACCATCCCCATAGCTTGCATATGCGCATAAACAGTTGTCGGCCCAACAAACTTAAAACCAAGTTTCTTCAACTCTTTTGAAAGTTTGGTGCTCAGCTCTGTTTTACCTGGAACATCTTTCATAGATTTATAATTGTTCTGCAAAGGCGCGCCATCCACAGCATCCCAAAAAAAAGCTGCAAGCCCGGGTCCTTTTTCCTGCATCTCTAAAAAAGCCTTAGCATTATGAACCGCCGCTTCAATTTTCAGTCGGTTTCGAATGATGCCAGTATCAGCCATTAAAGCCGCAATCTTTTTTGGCTTATATTTCACTATTTTTTCCGCATCAAATCCGTCAAAAGCGTTTCGAAAATTTTCTCGCTTTCGCAAAATAGTGATCCACGACAAACCAGCTTGAAACCCCTCCAAAAGGAGTTTTTCAAACAAAGCACGATCAGAAGTTTCAGGCACACCCCATTCTTCATCATGATACTCAATATACAAAGGGTCATCACCTGCCCAGGAACAACGTGTCATACAAAACCTTCACTTTAATCGTTTCACTCTACAAAATCATATGATGCCCATGATGGAAGTGATAAAGTGACCAAAATATTTTCAGTAAGGATTTTATCCCCACTATTCAGCGCTTTCCCGGCTCTGTCTAAGCGCACCAAAGCAAGTCCTTCTTTTCCTAGCCTTGATCCAAGCACACCAATAAGTGACGTCTCAGTACGGATTTCAGTACCGCTTTCAGGCAATTCTTCTTCACTTGTCACACAAACAATCCGCTTGCGCACTGTGCTTCGGTGTTGCATTCGTGAAACAACTTCTTGCCCCACATAACAACCTTTAGTAAAATCAATTCCATCAATTAAATCATAACATGCTTCATGAGGAAATGTATTACCAAGAGCATAATCATGTCCCCCTTCAGGGATGCCAGCAGCTAAACGCGCCGATAAGTAATCATCTGGAGTGCAAGCGTCTAATCCCTCACAAAAAGCTGTCATATGATCTACTGAAACAATGGCACGCTGTCCTAATTTAGATGAACGAGGGTCTGGATATAATTGAGCTTCAGGACAAGCTAGGTCACATAGCTCAGCAAGCCAAAACACCATATGTGTCTCTGATAAATTTGAAATATCCACGTTAGCCCTAAGTTTATAGAGGCTTAACTTCTTAAAAAGTTCGTCAAGTCCACCCTTGGCCATCTCTAAAAAATAACCGGTTTCAGTTCGTACAATAAAAAACTCGTAATTAATTTTACCTTGTGGCGTTAAGAGTGCCGCAAACAAGGAGCCTTTTTGCTTAAGTTTCTCCAAATCATTAGTAATCAACCCCTGCAAAAACTCACCTGCATCTGGTCCCGTAACTTCTAAAACAGCGCGATCTAATAACGCTACAAATTTCGTCATTTTTAATTCCAATCCAAAGCACAATCCGACTTGAGTGTAATGCGGTCGGAAAAATTGTGCGTAAAAACAAACCAGAGCATCCTATAAATATGTTTCAACGGAATATGCTCTAGGTAGTGAATGAGCCACAATTATAAATTTTAAGTCTTCAATCAAAAAATGATAAAAAAACGAATAACATCAAAAACTTGAAAATATTTTATTAATATATATTTTTGGTGCATACCCTCGAAAAATGGACCGATTAAACACCTGACAGCTCTCACTTTTATATATAAACTCGCATCAAGAGTTACAAGACACAAGCATAGAAGACAGATGAAATGTAGTTGAAACACCAATATAACTAAGACTACCAATTTCAATGAAACGGAGTATACACAAATGAACTTTGATCTAGTCATCAAAAATGGTGAAGTGGTCAATCAAGATGGAATAGGCCAAGCCGACATCGGCATTAAAAATGGTAAAATTGCATCTCTAGGGGATCTTAGCCAAGCAACAGCTGATAAAACCATCTCAGCAACCGGCCTCACCATTCTCCCTGGTGTCGTAGACAGTCAAGTCCATTTCAGAGAACCCGGTAATGAACACAAAGAAGACTTAGAAACAGGCAGCCGAGCCGCTGTCATGGGCGGTGTCACATCTGTGTTTGAAATGCCAAACACCTCTCCCCTCACCACATGCACAAGCACGTTGGCAGATAAAATCAATCGCGCGCGTCATCGCATGTTTTGCGATTTCGCCTTTTATGTGGGTGGCACAAGAGAAAACACACAGGAAATTCCAGACCTAGAACGATTAGAAGGCTCAGCTGGTATCAAAGTCTTCATTGGTTCCTCCACAGGTAATTTACTGGTAGACGATGAGGAAAGCCTCAAAAAGATTCTTGCCAAAATCAACCGCCGCGCAGCATTCCACTCAGAAGATGAAGCCCGCCTGATTGAGCGCAAAGATATCCGCCGTCATAATGACCCATCAAGCCATCCAGAATGGCGCGATGAAATTGCAGCAATGAAATCAACCAAAATGCTGGTTGAAGCAGCAAGAGAAGCAGGTAAACGCATTCACGTTCTCCACATTTCAACAGCTGAAGAAATTGAATATTTAGCCCATCATAAAGATGTTGCCTCAGTAGAGCTCACACCTCAGCATCTAACTCTCTCCGCACCAGATGTTTATGAGAGACTGGGCACCTATGCTCAAATGAACCCACCATTGCGCGAAGCACGTCACGCCAAAGCTCTTTGGCAAGGCCTTCAAAACGGTGTTGCAGATGTCCTTGGCTCAGATCACGCTCCGCATACCATCGAGGAAAAAGAAAAACCATACCCAGAAAGCCCATCAGGCATGACAGGAGTCCAAACCTTGGTGCCAATCATGTTAGATCATGTCAACAATGGCAAACTAAGCTTAGAGAGATTTGTTGATCTGACATCTCACGGACCAAACAGACTTTTCGGCCTCGCCACAAAAGGGCGCATTGCCGTTGGAATGGATGCAGACTTAACTATAGTTGATATGAACCAAACCAGAACCATTACAAATGACTGGATTGAAAGCCGTAGCCAATGGACACCATATAACGGTCAAACTGTAAAAGGTTGGCCTAAAGGCACCATCATCAGAGGGCACCGTGTCATGTGGGAAGACGAAATCATCGGCAATGCCATTGGCGAACCGGTGAAGTTCAGCGAAGCCCTATAACAAAAAACACTAACGAGCCTATAATAAAATTCACTAACGAGAATGTGATGACAATCTGAAACATTGAGGCTGGTTTTTTCGATAAGTTTATATTTAACTTAAACTATGATTAAACCAGCCTCAAAGTTTCTTCACGTCTCTAGCCTCTTGGCATCAAGGGCTAGACCTTCCTATTGCAAAACACTACTGGTCAAAGCCTTTAGTTGTTTTTTTCTCTTTTTAAGTTTTGCAGTTGCTCACGCACAATCTACGAAGACATTAAATACGAGCCCTCTCGCCCAAGCCGACTTTCGAACCAGTCACATGCCATACACAGCATTTGACAAACTCAGTCATACAATCTTAAAAATTGAGAACGTGACTTTAAAAGTCGGGTTCGCTCCAGGAAAACTCGATCTCTCAAATCAACAAATCCTCAACTGGATAACCAATTCAGCTGAGGTCGTCTCTAAATATTACGGTCAATTCCCGGTAAATAACGCAAGAGTATTAATCGTGCCCGCACAAGGAAAAGGCGTCAAAACAGGGCAAGCATTTGGTTATAGAGGTGCAGCTGTACGTGTATTTGTCGGAGAGAAAAGTAATTTAAATGATTTAAAAAAAGACTGGATCGCCATACATGAAATGATCCACCTCGCCTTACCAAATACCCATCAACGCCACCTTTGGTTAGCCGAAGGCCTCTCAGTTTATGTTGAATCAATTGCCCGCGTTCAAGCTGGCCAACTCAGTGAAACCTTCATCTGGAACGGCTTTATGAAAAGCATGCCCTTTGGCCTTCCAAAATCAGGTGACAAAGGTTTGGACTACACCCACACATGGGGTCGCACCTATTGGGGTGGCGCAATCTTTTGCTTGCTCACCGATATAGAAATTCGCAAACAAACAAATAATAAAATGGGACTACAAGACGCTCTGATCGGCCTCATCAAAAAAGGCGGCAATAATGAAAGAATTTGGTCTATTTCAGAAATTCTAGAGGCGACAGACTATGCCACGGGCAAAAAAGCAGTCTATGAGCAATATATGAAAATGTATAATACACCCATAAAACCGGATTTGAAAAAATTATGGAAAGACTTAGGCATCAAAAAAGTAGACGGCAAAATCGTGCTAGATAACAACGCACCACTTGCAAAAATCAGACAAGCCATTATTGCGCCAAGAAAACAGTCATAAGTTTCAAATTTTACTCTCGTTGAGAAAAAATTTTAGCTTTTTTCTTTCAGCCCCTCGCAACAAGAGAGAACCCGTATTATAGTCATTTGATCAATAATCAACTCAGAATTAAATTCATAAAATGACTGATCAACATCTTCTATATAGTTTTCGCAGATGCCCCTATGCCATGCGCGCCAGACTTGGCCTCAAATCAGCAGGTATCAAAGTTGAGTTAAGAGAAATTGTGTTGCGCAACAAACCTGCCCACATGATCGAACTCAGCCCCAAAGCAACAGTACCTGTCTTGCGATTAAATACCGGCGAAGTGATAGACGAAAGTTTAGACGTCGTCATTTGGGCCTTGAAACAAAATGATCCATCAAACCTTCTCAGCCCCGAAAATCACTCATTAGAAGAAATGTTAAAACTAATCGCTGAAAACGATGGCCCCTTTAAACACCACCTTGATCGTACAAAATATTCTGTAAGGTACCCAGAAGACAACAAAGAAGATCATAAACAACAGGCCAGCGAATTTTTACTAAAGTTAAATAATCGTCTATCTAACCAGAGCTTTCTATTCGGAAATCAGTGCTCATTAGCGGACATCACAATAGCCCCCTTTGTTCGCCAATTCGCAAATATTGACCGCACCTGGTTTGACCAAGAACCCTGGCCACATCTTTTAAGATGGCTCACAGAGTTTATTGAAAGTGAGCTCTTTCACTCTATCATGGTAAAATACGCTCCCTGGCAAGAGGGCGATAAAATCACATGGTTCCCCGATCTTAATAGCGGATAAGCAAAGTGCCCAGGCCAATCAGTGTGAGAAACTTAAAAGCCTCAAGCACACTATAAAACCTCATATGAAACAAACTCGGCAAAGGCCGGTTATGTTCATAATCATCAACTTTATTATATATGATCGGCTTTAAATAATAACGCTGCAAAAACAAACAAATGAGTACAAGCCCAAACACAAACCACAAATAAGGCCCAACTTCAGAAAGCACCATCGTGCCAGTGATAATCGCAACAAACAAAGCCTCAAAAATGAAGAACAAAGTAAAGGTAGCATGCCCAATTTCTTGAGCCGTCGCATGTTCTAAATTTGGCGCATTATATTTCGCTGGCGTCGCGATAAAACTATGCCCCAAAATCGCCCCCGCCCAAACAAACGGCAAAGCATATGGCACGGTCGTAATATACCGATGCGGAATCTCTTCCAAATAACTCAAAAATTCCATATCAAGTCCCCCATGAAATCTAAATCACAAAATGAGATTAAGTAATCCATCTTATACATCATATTTATAAGGAAACGAACTCTATCACACTGATTTAAATCAAACCAAGTAACAAAAAAAGGGACACAAAACTGCATCCCTTTATCTAAACCTGAATTACCAACATTACGAAGAAGGAGCTCAGCCCTTTTCGGGCTGAAGGACATAGCGAAGCACCAGCGGAGCCCGGTGCGTTGCGCCGCACCTCGTAGGGCCCGCCGCATCAGCTCGGCGCGGTTGCTTGTGGGCAACCTGAAGCGCCACTAAAAGAGCAATAGCCGTGAGAGAAAAAAACTACCTCTCAAAGCGCTTGAATTTAATCTTTGCTGGATTGATAGAATCTTCGCCAAGACGGCGTTTCTTGTCTTCTTCATATTCAGCAAAGTTGCCCTCAAACCACTCCACATGGCTATTGCCTTCAAAAGCCATAATGTGTGTCGCAATCCGATCGAGGAAAAAACGATCGTGAGAAATAATAACCGCACAACCAGGGAAATCTTCCAAAGCAGATTCAAGGCTAGACAATGTTTCAACATCCAAGTCGTTGGTTGGTTCGTCGAGGAGGAGCACATTGCCACCTTTTTTCAGCATTTTTGCCAAATGCACCCGGTTACGTTCACCACCTGAAAGATTACCAACTTTCTTCTGCTGGTCACCACCCTTAAAATTAAACCAACTTACATAAGCGCGAGACGGAACTTCCCGGTTTCCCATCAACAACTGATCAAGACCATCAGAAATCTCTTCCCAAACATTTTTATCATCATCCAGCGTGTCACGAGATTGATCAACATAACCAAGCTCAACTGTATCACCCAAACGAATAGAGCCACCATCTGGCTGCTCTTCACCAGTGATCATTTTAAAGGTTGTTGTTTTACCTGCACCGTTCGGCCCGATAACACCAACAATACCACCTGGCGGAAGACGGAAAGAAAGATTATCAATTAATAAACGATCTTCAAAACCCTTGGTCAGGTTTTCAGCCTCAATCACCACACCGCCAAGACGCTCACCAACAGGAATAGAAATTTGCGTCGCCGCTAATTGCTGATGATCAGCCTTGTTCGCCAACTCTTCATAAGACTTAATCCGTGCTTTAGATTTAGCTTGCCGAGCTTTAGGACTAGCTCTAATCCAGTCAAGTTCACGAGAAAGAGCACGCTTCTTCGCGTCATCTTCACGGCCTTCTTGTGCCATGCGCTTCTGTTTTTGTTCAAGCCAGGAAGAATAATTCCCTTCATAAGGAACACCGCGTCCCCGATCAATTTCCAAAGTCCATGTAGTCATCTGATCAAGGAAGTAGCGATCGTGAGTAATCATAATCACTGTGCCCGGATAATCTTGTAAATATTTCTGTAACCAGGCAACAGTCTCGGCATCAAGGTGGTTGGTTGGTTCATCGAGAAGCAGCATATCAGGCTTCGAGAGCAACAATTTACAAAGCGCCACCCGGCGGCGTTCACCACCTGAAAGTGTGCTCACATTCGCATCCGGTTCAGGACAATGAAGAGCGCCCATAGCCTGGCTAACCTGGCTGTCAAGATCCCACAAATTCTGAGCATCAATCTCATCTTGCAAACGCGCCATTTCATCAGCGGTTTCTTCTGAATATTCAAGTGCCAATTCATTATATCGATCAAGAATGGCTTGCTTAGCAGCCACACCATCCATCACATTGCCTAACACATCCTTAGCGTCGTCAAGCTCAGGTTCCTGGGCTAAATAACCAACTTTAAGGCCTTCAGCTGGTTTCGCTTCACCAGTAAATTCTTTATCAACACCAGCTAAAATCTTTAGGAAAGTTGATTTACCAGCGCCATTAACACCAACGACACCAATTTTCACGCCGGGCAAAAACGAAAGTGTAATATTGTCAAATAATGGCTTACCCCCGGCAAAGGCCTTGGACAGCTTATAACAAGTAAACACATATTGCGGGGTGCTCATGAAAATTTAACCTCAAAGATAGTGTGAAAATAAGAATATGAGTGTTTAAACCAATGCCTTAATGGCGTAAACCCCTATTCGTTGATGAAAAGCTCTAAGCGCTAAGTCCGGTTAGGAACTAGAAAACAAGAGAGCAGCATATCTGTCATTTAAACAATAAATAACACTGTTAAGCCGATAAAAGTTAAATCAATTAACGAAAAACTTCGAATTAACCTTTATGGTATCGAACTTGCGAAAAAATTTAATAAATAAGTGTTCTACGCATGAAGAAGATAGTTTTGTCTTAAAAAAATACAAAACAAGTTTCAAAGCTTAGAAGTGCAAACCTTTTTGTATCATTTTTGAATAAAGTTAAGCCCCTAAAGTGTGAGTAAGACAATATGAAACTGAAACCAATTCTAGAAAAATGCGCTCTACTAGCTGGCTCACTCCTCTTCTGTTTTATGATTTTTGAATTTATTGTTTTTAAATATATTTTGAACACATCAGACAACATTCCAAATGTATCTATAAACAATATCGTTCGTTTTGAGCCCAATACAAAAGCTCGCCTCTATGAACCAGACGGTACCTCTCAAACCATTGAGATTAATGCACAGGGCTGGAATTCAACGAAAAAATCCTACAAGGAAGAAAAAACACCCGACACCACACGTATTGCTGTCATCGGTGATTCATACGTACAAGCTTCCGCCGTAAACGTACCAGAAGCATTTGCTGAAGTTATTGAGCAAGAATTAAACAAAGCAGGACATAAAACCGAAGTTTATCGTTTCGGCATAGATGGCGCACCTCTTACTCACTATTTATACATGCTCCGCAATGAAGTTTTAAAATACAAACCAGAAATCGTAGTGGTTCAGCTAATTCACAATGATTTTGATGAAAGCTATCGTTTTCTCTATGGCCGCTATTCTTCAAGCTTCATGAAAGTAAATCTTGAGGGTGACACTATTAAAGAAGTAAACCCAACGCCTTACAAACCTGGCTGGGTCGATACATTTAAAGAATACCGCACCTTTAGATACATTTATTATCAAACGGGTTTGTCTGTTTATATCCGCCGTCTCATTAACCTGACCAAAGGTGAAGAGGAAGAAGCAACCAAAGCGCCAAAACACGGGTTTGTTCAATCCGCCATTGATGTACGCAATATCACTGAGTTAGAAAAAATCAAGCAAGCAACAAACTACACATTAAGTGAGATAAAAAAACTCTCCGAAAAACACAAATTTAAACTGCTTATTACTATGGACCCAGTAAGAGAAGCGGTTTATACCGGTAATCCCGCTGAAGAATACGAAGCTAATCAATTGAATTTAATTACTAAAAACGCGACTGACAAATTCAACATTTCATTTCTTGATTTAAAAAATACAATGACCAAGCACTATAAGAAAAATAAAAAGAAGTTTGAATTCCCATGGGATTGGCACTGGAACAAGTTAGGTAATGAAGTCGCTGGCAAAGCGATCGCCAAAGATATTGAGCTTCAATTTCTAAAATAAAAGAAATAGAAACTTCTTTCATGTAAGACACGAAGTAATAGTTTTAAGTACTGGAATAAAAATGTCTAAAGATTTCCATGAATCATATATTGATGAGCATCCGGATATGCCATCAGAACGAGGCACAGGCTTCGTATTCGCCGGTGTCGCCGCAATCATCGGTTTAATCATTTTTTATTATAGCGATTATACCAACCTACACGGCTTAATTATAGCACTTGGCATTTCCGCCATTTTCGCTGGCCTCGCTCAATTTGCACCAAACATATTACGGCCTCTTAATATCCTGTGGTTCAAATTTTCAATGCTCCTTTTCAAAATCATGAACCCACTGATTATGTTTGTACTTTTTGCTGTGGTCATTGTCCCAGCTGGTCTCATCATGCAGTTAAAAAGAGACCCCTTGCGCCGCAAAGTTGATAAGAGCGCCAAAACTTACTGGATTGAAAAAGATCCAGAAGCGTCAACACGCTCAATGAAAAACCAATTTTAAATATTCAAATTAAGAGGAAAGCTATGAAAAGCTTTATAAAAGAAATTTTTGCTTACATGAGCGCCCGCAAAAAATGGTGGTTGTTTCCCATTCTGGTCATCATGGTATCAATTGGCTCTTTACTTGTTTTAGCCAAAGGCTCCGCACTCGCACCATTTATTTACACTATTTTTTAAAAATGATGCCCTGCATGTGAGGAGAACAAATCTCTTCAAATATTATCACTGCTCATAGAGGCCCTTATAAAAGGCCTTTTATGAGCAACTAAACTTAAGAGTTACAAAGATGCGTATTTTAGGTATTTCAGCTTTTTATCATGACAGTGCTGCCGCTTTAATCGAAGATGGCACTATCATCGCGGCAGCTCAGGAAGAACGCTTTACTCGCAAAAAGCACGATCCTGGCTTTCCAAAAGAAGCAATTGACTATTGCCTGAAAGAAGCCGGTGTAACTTTAAGTGAAGTTGACCATGTCGTTTTCTTTGAAAAACCTTTTATTAAATTCGAACGTCTTTTAGAGACTTATCTGGCCAGTGCCCCCGCAGGGTTTAAAAGTTTTAAAATGGCCATCCCGGTATGGATTAAAGACAAACTTTTTCAAAAAGGAAACTTAATCGAACTTTTAGAAGAGTTTGAAAACGCTGGAGAAATTGAAGACAAGCTACTCTTTGCAGAACACCACCAAAGTCACGCAGCATCCGCCTTCTTCCCATCACCTTTTGAAGAAGCCATCATCCTTACAATGGATGGCGTTGGGGAATGGGCAACAGCCTCAGTTGCCATTGGTAGCGGCAATGAACTAACCACAGTAAGGGAAATCCAATTCCCGCACTCACTCGGCTTGCTCTATTCCGCCATGACCTATTATACAGGGTTCAGAGTAAATTCTGGCGAATATAAAATTATGGGATTAGCGCCTTATGGCGAACCAAAATACGCAAAACTGATAAAAGATAACCTCATTGATATTAAAGAAGACGGTAGCTTCTGGCTTGATCAAAGCTATTTTAATTACGCAACCGGCCTCACAATGACATCATCCAAATTCCATGATTTATTCGGCGCACCACCGCGCACTTCAGAAGATCAAATCACTCAACGCGAAATGGATCTGGCCGCATCAGTTCAGGCTGTCACAGAAGAAGTCATGTTAAAAATGACCGAAAGTCTTGCTAAAGAATACGGCATCAAAAATCTATGTCTTGCGGGCGGTGTCGCTCTAAATTGTGTTGCAAATGGTAAAGTCATTCGCGCAGGAAGTTTTGAGAACGTTTGGGTCCAACCAGCTGCAGGTGACGCAGGTGGTGCCTTAGGCGCAGCTCTTGCCGCTCACTATATTGAGAAAAAACAACCACGTACTGTTGGCTCTGAAATGGATGCAATGAAAGGCAGCTATTTAGGCCCAGAATATGAGCAAAGCGATATTGAAGGTCGCTTAACAAAAGCCGGTGCCGTTTTTGAAGTTTTAACTGACGAAACAGTTATGACAGAGACAGCCAAATGCCTCGAAGAAGGTCACGCAGTTGGCTGGTTCCAGGGTAGAATGGAATTTGGCCCAAGAGCTTTAGGTGGTCGCTCTATCTTAGGTGACCCACGCAATCCTGAAATGCAAAAA
>JAJFHW010000247.1 GCA_021775385.1 Hyphomicrobiales bacterium
TATAAGCTCAATCAAATCTGAAGCAAAAAGAATAAAGCAAAGAAGAAAGATCGCAGCAGCAATTCCAGAAATTCGCGTCCGGCCACCAGATGTCACGTTAATCATGGTTTGGCCAATCATAGCACAACCACCCATGCCACCAAAGAAACCACAAACCAAATTAGAAGCACCCTGCGCCAAACATTCTTTAGACGCACCGCCGCGTTTTTCAAGCTTGTCATTCACTAAATTTAGCGTAAGCAAACTTTCAATCAAACCAATCGCCGCCAAGATCAATGCATAAGGCAAGATAATTTTAAACGTTTCAAAAGTCAGCGGAACGGAAGGGATCGAGAAAAGCGGAAGCCCAGCGCCGATGTTAGCCAAATCACCAACTGTTCGTGTATCCAGCTTAAGGAAAATAGCTAAAGCACTCACAAGGCCAATTGCCACAAGAGGCGCAGGAATAGTCTTCGTTACCTTCGGCACCAGGTAAATCAACAGCATAGTCAAAAACACAAGTCCCATCATTATGCTAAGCTGATCCAGGTTCATCCATTGCTGCACACCATTGGCATCAGCCACCTTAAATTGAGAGAGCTGCGCTAAGAAAATAACAATCGCCAAGCCGTTCACAAATCCAAGCATAACAGGGCGTGGAACCATCCGAATAAACTTACCAAGATGAAAAACCCCAGCCAGAAGTTGAAAAATCCCCATCAACACAACTGTTGCAAATAAATATTGCACACCATGCGTCATTACCAGTTCAACCATTACTACAGCCAGAGCACCCGTCGCTCCAGATATCATCCCGGGCCGGCCGCCATATAAAGCTGTAATCAGCCCCACAATAAAGGCTGCATAAAGCCCCACAAGCGGTTCAACACCAGCGACAAAAGCAAAAGCCACGGCCTCAGGCACTAATGCAAGTGCAACTGTTAAGCCACAAAGGATTTCAATTTGAAATCGTGAAATTGTTAAAGGTTCACCACCAAGATATCGTTTGGCCGCGTCCAGAAAAGAAGCCTGCGTTCTCAATTTATTATTCCTAATTTTTGAAAATAAAAGTTCTATTGAGCACTGTACTAAGAGAACAAGTGCCAACAGAACTAGATGAAATCTATAAGTCTCAATTCTGACACATCAAAACAAAGCCCAACAAATGTTTGATATGATCAAAGGCTCATACTTTGCTGCAGACATGTGCAACAAAGTGAAATGAAGTAAATTCAGCGGAACTCATAGCCTACTGAGAGACAAAACACAAGTTACCCCCATCTCTCAGAAGCGTCTACTTTGACAATATGACCAGAAAATTCTATCGACTGCACTAAATTCAAGCGTTAAGGCTTTATGCTAATAGCATTATACCAGGCGGCAATATCTGAGATATCTTTGTCTGAAAGCGTTTGCGAAATTGAGCTCATAATCGCATGACTGCGAACCCCTTGCCTGAAATCAATAAGTTCCTTGATAACAAACCCTTCAACCGTTCCCTTAAATTCAGCCTCCTTAACAGCTTTCAACATGCCTAATCGGCCATGACAACGGGTACAAAGTTGCGCTTTCCCACGCCCAGCATTTATAGAATTTTTCTTTTCACTAACGGTTTGGTTCTTTTCCTCATTGATTTGAGCAACTAAAGGAGACGAGAAACAAACGATCAAAGAACATATCACCAACAAACCTGTGAGTAATAACGTCTTCATAAATCCCCTCCAAACTTCCAATTATGAGAAACTCTCATAATTATCTCAGAAAAAAGGAGATTCTCCAAACCTGCCCCAACAAAACAACTCATAAACCTAGCAAATAGATTTTTCTAATCTACAGAATTTCTTATTTCGTCGTTCCACGTTGTGGTTGAGAGCCGACAACCTTACCCACCTTAACTGGGAAAGAACAAGTTTGATCACCAACATCTTTACAAGGTTCAAAAATTGAAACTTCGCTCAACGTGCCATTGCCCCACACAACCTGTACAGCAATACGCTCTGCTGTACCTATTGGCAAACGAAGAGCAATGTCTTCCAGGCCTCCGCCCGGTGGCAAAGAAAATGGCAGCTGCGGATTACATTTCACCAAGTTAAAGCGCTTATTCAATTCAAGCGTATTGATGGAATATCTGATCTCGTGCAATTGGCAATGAAGTGTTTGTAACGCAGTAAAATAAATCAACTGATGATTATCATAATTACGAAAAGACACCCACCCAGAACTCTTATTAGCCTCAAGCATCTTTTGATAAAGAGAAAGCGGCGGGATACGGCTTTTATAGCTCTCATCCGCCAAACTGGAGGAAATCCCATTCAGTAAAATAACAAAAACAATCAAAACCCGGCTAAGTACAGACAAAAATTTAACACTCATGCAGATCAAACGCCCCTCAAAAGAAATAACAAAGAAACCTATCGATCCGTAATTTATATAGTTTTTTGCGCTCTAACCAGAAAAAACATTCACCTAAAGAAAAGTAAGGTTTTTAGCTCCTTCTAGACCAGACATATAAGAGCGAACAGAATATTCAAAAGCTTCATCAACAGAGCCATTGAGGCGAAAACTTCCGTCAATCTCCATAATACAAAAGCCATACATAAAACTTGCTAAAAACCTGGAAGCTGATACCGCATGATCATCTCCGGCAATTTGTTTAATTAATTGTACAACAGGATCGCAAACTTCTTTTTCTTCAGCAAATTCTTCTGTTTTTAATTCAGGACGATGCATCAGACGAAACAACTCAGGCTGCTTATTCGCAAAGTTGCGATAGGCTTTACAAATGAGATAAATCTTTTGAGCAGGCTCCTCAATGCCGATCGCTGAGTTTTGCAAAGCAAAACGTAAATCCTCAAGCACCCCATCTTTCACAGCCCTCAAGAGTGAATTCTTATCTACATAATGCTGCCCAATTACTGCCTCTGAAGCACGTACCTTTATGGCAACATCATGTAAATCAAATCCATCCACACCCAGAGATCTAATCAATCGACGAGTAACCAGAAGTATTTCAGCATCACTGATTTCAGTAACAAACCGGCTCATTAATTCGCTCCAATAGAGTTTTTAAGTATAGGTCTGAGAAAAAAATCAGTTGCCACCAAGACACTCAAACAATGAAAGGTGAGCTATCAAAACCAAACTTAAAGTTTATAAATTGTTCAATCTGCCAACCCATGAAAAATGCCGGCCAACAATATTTGTGAAATTAACCCAACCCGACCCCTCAAAAAGAAAATGAAAAATTATCAATTTCAATTATCACCTTGGTTAATCTCGTTAAAGATCGCGCTAATTAACCTCATGATTAACTTGCGTCAACATAAAATAGCACCACAACTCATATTTAATTCTCTCAGTGTTTCACAAAATGGAAAACAGCGTTTAAAGGGGTTAAAAAACCAGACAAACAACTAAAACACCCCTCAAATAGTGAATTCTAAAAAACGACAAATCGTAAAAAATTGAAGTGAGGATAGGACTAACCGATTGTTACTATGGAAAGTTGCGAAAAACCTCCGACAAGAAACAATAAAAGCACATTCAATAAATATTACAAAAACTGTCCAAAAATTATAATTTTCCAAATCAATTTCAGAGAAAGAATGAAAATAAAAAACTGCATATAAAGAAATAATCTAGAACATTTGTAAGCCCATTTGAAATTAAGCAATGTATAGAATTTCAGCATGTAAATCGCTTGCGACAAAAAAGACACAGCTCATATTCCACCCTGCCTTGACATTGCCTCATTAACCATTAAGTTTCGCTCCGGCTTCAATCAAAAGCCGTTCAATTCAAAAAGGCTAATTCTACGCCAAACTTTAATGATCATTATTATGGAGTATTCCAAATGTTACTAAAACGGACAGGGCTTTTCTTTGCCCTACTGTTATCACTTGTTGTCATGTCTAATTCAGAGGCTCACGCATTCAAACAATGTGGTAAAGCTTCCTGGTATGCGGGCCCAACAAATAAAACTGCTAACGGAGAACGTCTTCGTCATAACGCTAACACAGCAGCTCACAAATCATTACCATTCGGAACAAAGGTAAGAGTAACGAACCGCCGCAATGGCAGATCATTAGTTGTACGGATCAACGATCGTGGCCCCTTTATTCATGGGCGCATCATTGATCTAACAAAAGGCGGCGCGTCTCGCCTCGGCTTCATTAATTCTGGTGTAACAAACGTTTGCATCACACGCATTCGATAAAAAAATGCGGATGCTCATGCCGGATACATAGTGAGCATCTGAAGGCACATTAAAAGATACAAACTAAAGGAGCTCTGCGCGACGGTTGCTTGTGGGCAACCTGAAGGAGCTCTACATTAAAGTGCATCTGAAGTACAAAAAAGGCTATCCTGTTTTATAAAACGGGATAGCCTATTTAAAACAATAAATTCTCACCATTAAAGTCTCACAATTCAGCGCAACAAATTTATCTTCATAGCAACCTGTTCGTGTTGCGGTAAATTTTGCAAAGCAGCGGTGCTTAACACCATAAACAATCCGGCAACCATTAAAAATCTAAAATAATACATCAACCAATACTCCTAAGTTTAATTTCAGTTATCTATTGGTCGGTATGAACCTCAAAAAGGTTCAATAAATTCTCATTCGGCATTAAAAGTCATGTCTCTGCAAATTAGTTCATCAGCTAAAACACAATCACGATTTAACAATAATTTATTATAAGCACTGCCAGACAATAAAACCTGCGAATGCGATCTCATTGCATTATTTGGCTCGGTTTGATCTAAACTCACACGCGCTTCATCTTTTGTAACGGCTCCAGCTTGATTACCAACAGACAGACCAGCAATAAACAAAAGCCCTAAAACAAAGCCCACAACTCCTAAACGATATATAGTTTCCTGTCTCATCCCTCTGTTCTCCTCTAATGAATGTTTCAGATAACCGTTGGTCGTATGAGAGAAGAAAAAAGTTCATGACAAAAAAAGAAACGTCATAGATGATAGGAAAAATGAAAAAACAAGGGCGGCAATAAGAACGATGTCCATACAGCTAAAATTATCAAACAATAGCAAAAGCAGCTTTTTTGTTGATATTCAAAACTTCCCAACAAAAGCAAAAGTTCCTGCAAGTAAATCTGATTATTTGTCTCAAATTCTAACGGGAATTTTTTTCACAGTTTTCGGCTATGTATTATTTCGCTCAAACCTGAGCGATGGCTCCATCACTCCCAATTCGCTTTTCGGGCTGGCCCCAGGATTAATAATGGGCACTTTTGGTGGGTTTAACCTCGCCAAAGCAATGTTAGGAACCAAAGGCTCAGCTCGCCTCACATTTCATGAAACATATGTTGAGGCTAAACAGGAATATTGGTTCACAAAGAAGAAATGGAAAATTCCATATAATGAATTTAAAGGGGTGAGAACACGAGAAGGTATTAGGCCAAAAAAAAATGCCTTACAGCCTTTTCAAATTATTGAGCTCATTCATCAAGACAAAGGGAAAACGCTCCCTCTCTATGCAAAAAGAGGCAGTAAACGACAAACTAAACTTTTAGAAGATTACGCAAAGAAATTAAACGTACCAGTTATATAAAGTCTCATGTTCAATTCTGGTATTTAAAACAGAATTCAATCAAAGCTTTATTGCAAAAGTTCTTTAACAACTTTATTAGCAGCACCAAAATCCATCTGGCCGGCATATTTAGCTTTTAAGGCTGCCATGGTCCGGCCCATATCTTTTAGGCTTGTGGCATCAACCTCAGCAACAACATCCTTCACAGCCTGAGCCACGGCCTCTTCATCCATCTGTTGAGGCATAAAGTCCTTTATGACCTCAATTTCTTTCAATTCTTGCTCTGCAAGTTCCGCGCGACCAGCGTCTTTATACGTGACAGCTGATTCTTGGCGCTGTTTCACCATTTTAGCTAAAATTTCAAGAATTTCAGTATCAGAGACTGTGTCGTTGCCCTTAGTACGTCCAGCAATGTCACGGTCTTTAATCGCTGCATTAATCAAGCGAAGGGTACCAACCCGGATCTTATCCTTTGCCTTAACAGCAGATTTCAGAGCTTCATTAATGTTATCGCGCATAAAAAATCCTAATTATTAAGAACAAGAATAAAAAACAAAATCACGGGATCATCAAAAATTAAAACAAGTTCTTAATCTGAACTACAAAACCCACTGAACTTCAAAACTCAATGAACCTTTAAACTCAATGAAATTACCCCACAATAAACCTCCAAATTTCAAGAATCATCTTGAATCATGAAGGAGAGATAAGCCTAAATCATTAAAGCCTAACTTGGCAATCATTTTTACATATATAAAGCACTGATTTCATTAGTTATTTTATTATTTTTTTTGTTGACTGCTAAACAACATTCACATAGTGTCGGGCCGTTTACCAAACTGTACAAATAAATTATTTGTGAAATGAGACAAATCTTGTGGCATAAGATAAGTTAAGTACAAATTCAAAAATTCAAATCAAGTGTCACCTCCAAACAGCTCTTTAAGGTTTGGATTGAAAATCTATGCCATAAAATAGAAAGCCAATTGAATGCCTGAAACAACCGCAAACATCTCAAAAACGAACACTCCAGAAAGCAAAATTTCAACACCAACATCTGGGGCATGGGAAGCAACACAATACACCGCTGCCATTGTTCTAGCTGACGGGACTGTGATTAAAGGTGTCGGAGCTGGTTTTGAAGGTACCGCCGTTGGTGAAATTTGCTTTAATACAGCAATGACAGGCTATCAGGAAATTCTGACAGATCCATCCTATGCCGAACAAATCATCACTTTCACTTTCCCGCATATTGGCAATATCGGTACAAATGAAGAAGACACCGAAACAACCAATAACGACGCAACAAATAAAGTACGTGGTTGTATTTTAAGAAGCGCAATTACATCTCCTTCAAATTACAGATCTAATCAACATTTTGAAAATTGGCTCAAAACAAATGAAATTATAGCCATTACAGATATCGACACACGCGCACTTACAAGCCTTATTCGTGAAAAAGGCATGCAGCACGCCGTCATTGCTCATAATTCAGACGGTGTCTTCGATATCGAAGCCCTAAAGCAACAAGCCTCAAACTGGGAAGGCATAGAAGGAGCTGATCTCGCAAAAGACGTAACCGTCAAAGAAAGTTATGAGTGGAACGAGACAAAATGGGTCTGGGAAGAAGGTTACGGCAACCTCGAAAATCCAGAATTTCATGTTGTTGCCCTCGATTGCGGCACTAAACGCAACATCTTCAGATGTCTAGCATCAGTTGGCTGTAAAGTCACAGTTATGCCAGCTTCATCCAAAGCCGAAGAAATTCTAGCTCAAAATCCAGACGGAATATTCATCTCAAACGGCCCGGGCGATCCAGCTGCCACAGGCGAATATGCGGCCATTGAAATTAAAAAATTAGTAGACAGTGGCAAACCAATTTTCGGTATCTGCCTTGGTCATCAAATCCTGGCACTTGCCCTTGGTGCTGAAACCACAAAAATGCAACAAGGTCACCATGGTGCCAACCACCCTGTAAAAGATCACACAACAGGTAAAGTTGAAATCACATCTATGAATCACGGTTTTACAGTTAACAGAGAAAACCTTCCAGATTCACTAGAAGAAACACATATTTCGCTATTTGATGGCACAAATTGCGGCATAAGACTAAAAGACAAACCTGTTTTTTCAGTGCAATATCACCCTGAAGCCAGCCCCGGCCCACAAGATAGCCACTACCTATTCCGTCGTTTTGTAAACTTTATGCGGGCTGAAAAAAACTTGGATCCAATTAAAGAATGATCAAAAAATATATGGTCCTTCAAACAAGTTAGTATGTAAGATTTCAAGGGAGGCAAATGCCTCCCTTATTTCCGCCAACTAAATGCGGATGCTAGAAAACTCCTGAAGCACTAAAATGTGACGGTCGCTAGTGGGCAACTGAAGGAGCACTAAAATACGACGGTTGCTAGTAGGCAACTGAAGGAACACTAAAATACGACGGTTGCTAGTAGGCAACTGAAGGAGCACTAAAATACGACGGTTGCTAGTAGGCAACTGAAGGAGCACTAAAAAGTGCATCTGAAGAAACACTAAAAAATTTGATGCCTAAAAATTCTAAAAGGATGCGTTTAATGAAATTTGCCAAAGCCTTATGCCTCACCTCCCTTATTCTACTCGCGAATGGCGAAATTGGGCTAGCCAATGCTAAAGACAAACTAACAAATCCCCCTACTTGGCAATCCTCAGAATTACAAAATCACAAACTAGTTGGCAAAATTTGGTCAAAAGAAAAAAATGATTTCATCACACCTGACGAACTCATCAACTCGTTATCAAAAAAACGCTTTGTCCTCTTAGGTGAAATCCACGACAACCCAGATCATCACACTCTTCAAGCTGGCATCATAAACGCTCTTATCAATACGCAATCCCAAAAGCCCGCCCTCGTCATTGAAATGATCAAAGTTGATCAAATGCAGCGTTTAAATAGTTATAGAAATCAAACTGGCTCAAAAGCTAAACATCTGGGCACAGCGCTTCAATGGAAACAAAACGGCTGGCCTGAATGGAATATTTACTTGCCTATAGGCGAGCAAATATTCACCCATAAGCTTGAAGTTTTCCCGGGCCACACAACGCGCATCATGATCGATCATTTGATCAAAAGTGACATGAGCATTTTGCCAGAAAAGGCAAAAAAGGTTTTCAAACTTGATGTAGAACTAGAGGAACCTTTAAGTAAGGCTCTATCAGAAGACATTCGTGTCGCACATTGTGACCGATTGCCAGACCGTGTAATTCCCCCAATGACACTGGTCCAAAGGTTCCGTGATGCCTGGATGGCTGATGTCATGATCCAAGCCTCTTATGACAAAGATGACAAAAGACGCCAAGCCATTCTTATTGCCGGCAACGGTCACACCAGAACAGATAGAGGTGCGCCCTGGTACTTAAATTTAAGAGAAGGCAAAGACAAATCTCTAACAGTTCAATTCGCTGAAACCACAAGCAAAGCAACAACAGTCAAAGATCTTGCTCAAAAAAGTCCAGCTGGCGATATTGCCGCTGATTTCATCTGGGTAACACCAACAATTAAACGTGGCGACCCATGCGCTAGCTTGCCTGATTTTGGTAAGAAAAACTAAGTCCAGCAGCTCAACTTAGGTCTAAGAAATAGCCTCTCAAAATTTATTTACTTAAAGAAAATTTGAGGGCTGTTTCAGCCTATGCCCCCCTTTAAATAACAGCTTGAACTTTAGAAACAGCCTAGCTGATATAAAATTAATGATATTTCAGCAAAATAATTCTATTTTCTAACAATTCAAAGGCCTTTTGGGGATTGCCCAATCACCAAACCTTCTTTAGTGTGCCCTTCTCAGAGGGCTTCAAAAGTCAGCTACCCAAACAAAGAAAAATCGCACTTAAAATTGGCCTTATAATAAAGAGCCAAACATTTTGGGTGCGCTATAATTGCTAGCACTGAGATACGAAAATGCCAAAACGCACAGACATAAAATCCATCCTCATCGTCGGGGCGGGGCCCATTATTATCGGCCAGGCCTGTGAGTTTGATTACTCCGGCACACAAGCAGTCAAAGCCTTAAAAGAAGAAGGCTACCGGGTCATTTTGGTCAATTCAAATCCAGCGACTATCATGACAGACCCAGAGCTCGCCGACGCAACTTACATCGAGCCAATCACTCCAGAAGTCGTCGCAAAAATTATCGCAGAAGAACGCCCAGACGCAATCTTGCCAACTATGGGCGGACAAACAGCGCTTAACACAGCGCTAGAATTAAAAAAACGCGGTATTCTTGATGCCTTGAATGTAGAAATGATTGGCGCCAAAGCGGACGTAATCGACAAAGCAGAAGACAGAGACCGCTTTAGAAAAGCCATGGATAAAATTGGCTTGGAAACACCGCGCTCACGTGTCGCAAATACTATGTCTGAAGCCATGGAAGCCATGGAAGTCATCGGCCTGCCGAACATCATTCGCCCCTCATTCACCATGGGAGGCACCGGCGGCGGTATAGCTTACAACCGTGAAGAATTCATGGAAATCATCGAACGCGGCCTTGATGCCTCTCCAACAACAGAAGTTCTAATCGAAGAATCTGTTTTGGGATGGAAAGAATATGAAATGGAAGTTGTCCGCGACAAAGCCGACAATTGCATCATCATTTGCTCAATTGAAAACATCGACCCAATGGGCATCCACACCGGCGACAGTATGACAGTAGCCCCAGCGCTGACACTCACCGACAAAGAATACCAAATCATGCGCGATGCATCGTTAGCGGTCTTGCGTGAAATTGGCGTTGAAACCGGTGGCTCAAATGTTCAATTTGCAGTTAATCCAGCAGATGGCCGCCTCGTTGTCATTGAAATGAACCCAAGGGTATCGCGCTCATCCGCCTTGGCATCAAAAGCAACAGGTTTCCCAATTGCCAAAATTGCCGCAAAA
>JAJFHW010000248.1 GCA_021775385.1 Hyphomicrobiales bacterium
TTCCTCCGCTTTCAGCTCATCGGCAGATAGCAAATGGCGATGCGGAAAGGCAATCTTTTCTTGTTTGTTTTTTGTGCTCATTAAAGGTTATTCTATATGTGGTTTTGCTGAAAAGCTCAAGAGATGAATTTGTCTTTTAGATTAGATTGATTGATATGGTTACTTAATATGTTTTGTTTAAAATTGCGCGGGCTTTGGATTTATATTCTCTGCGATATAAAACAAGTATCACTAATGTTGTTGAAAAAATAAAAAGGTATGGGTTGAATAACCATCCACAGGCAGCAATTCCATAATAATATGTATGAAGACCACCGTTGGAGTGGAGGCCAGATAAACCGGCTATATCTGCAACACGATTTGCATGAGTTTCACATTGCTCTAAATTATCGTCGGTTTTTAGTGGGGTTGCTCCGACCATGATAGAGGTATAGTGGGTTAAACGGAATGCCCAGGCAAATTTGAAAAAAGCTATTAAGAATATTAGCATTATAAAGAGAAGTTTTATATTAAACACATATGGTTCGGTTGGTTCTGTTAAAGGAATATGTTCTAGGACATTGTTGAATTGATTCCCATTACCAAGGGATGTTGCGAGAGCACCTGAGATAACAATTGCTGTCGACGCAAAAAAAGCGTTGCCTTGTGAAAGATTAGTCAGGATGAGCATATCTAACATTCTATTTTCACGCTGAATCATAACATTCATCCAGGTTTTTCGTTCTTCTTGTACAGCTTTAGAAATGTTTGTTTTATTTAAAACTCCATATTGTGTGAGCCAACCATAGCCTAGAATAGCTAATATGAAAAAAATAAAGGCAAAAATGTCTAAATAAGAAAATGCGCTCATGAGGTTTACCTTATAGGGCCGCGAGGCGGTCTAAAGCTCCTTGTAAGATGTAAGTTGCTGCCATTTTATCTATGACTTCTTTACGGCGTTTGCGGCTGCTATCTGCTTCTAACAAGGCACGCTCGGCGGCTTGAGTTGACATGCGTTCATCCCAGAAAATTAAAGGGAGCGATGTTACATTTGCTAAATTTCTTGCAAAGGCTTTTGTTGATTGTACGCGTGGACCTTCTGTACCGTCCATGTTTAGGGGAAGGCCTATCACTAAGGCTTTAATCTCGTGTTCTTCAATTATTTCCAATAGCCGTGCTGCATCATTCTTGAATTTAGTACGTTTTATGGTCTCTAGTCCGGATGAGATCGTTTGCATCGTGTCAGATATGGAAACGCCAATAGTTTTTGTGCCAAAATCGAGGCCTGCTAAACGTCCGATAGCTGGTTCCGTCTTTACGTAATCTTCCAATGATATGTTTGTTGTTGCGTTCACTAGGGCCTGTCTTGTTCTAGATTTAAGTCAGATAGTTTTATTCAGTTGAGCTGATTGGTTTCACTAAACTTGCGGCTTGTTTTGCTTTTTCTCTTGCCTTTTCAGTTGTATCTGCAAAGACGGTGGCTACGCCCATGCGCCGTTTGATAAAGCTTTCCGGTTTGCCAAAGAGGCGGATGTCGGAGCCTTCAATCAAGAGAGCTTTGTCAATATTATCAAAGCAAATTGCGTCTTCATCTCGACCACCATATATCACGGCGCTAGCGCCTGGTGAAGTTAGTTCAGTATTTACGGGGAGGCCGAGAATGGCTCTTGCATGTAAATCAAATTCTGTTTGGCGCTGAGTTGCCATGGTTGCCATGCCAGTGTCGTGTGGACGAGGGCTTACTTCAGAGAACCAGACTTCATCGCCAGCTACGAAAAGTTCTACACCGAAAATCCCGCGCCCGCCTAAATTGCTTGTGATGGTTTTGGCAATGTGCTGAGCGTTTTCCAGGGCTTTGGGTGTCATTTCCTGAGGTTGCCAGCTTTCTATGTAGTCACCGTCTTTTTGGATATGGCCAATGGGCGCGCAAAAATGAGTTTCAATTTCACCATTTCTACCGATTGCTCTGACTGTAAGAAGAGTGATTTCATAATCAAAGTTGATTTTTTCTTCAACAATGATGCGCCCGCCTGAGACACGGCCACCGCTCATGGCGTAATCCCAGGCGGTTTTTATGTCTGCTTCGGTTTTAATTTCTGATTGTCCTTTACCAGAAGAGGACATGACAGGTTTAACGATGGCGGGGAGGCCCGTAGTTTGTTGAATTGCATTTTTGAGGTCTTCGATTGATTCAACAAAATCAAATTTTGACGTTTTTAGGCCAAGCTCTTCGGCGGCTAGTTTACGGATACCTTCTCTATTCATTGTGAGCTGTGTCGCTCTTGCTGTTGGGATAATTTCAGCTAAATTTTCGGCTTCTATTTTTGCAAGTTCATCTGTGGCGATAGCTTCAATCTCTGGCACGATGATATGAGGTTGTTCTTGTTCTATCACTTTACGTAAAGCTGCGGCATCAGTCATATCAATTACATGGGAGCGATGAGCGACTTGGTGGCCTGGTGCGTTTTCGTATCGATCGACGCCGATGACTTCGCAACCGAGCCTTTGAAGGGAAATGATGACTTCTTTTCCAAGCTCACCGCAACCAAGTAACATGATTTTTTTTGCACTTTTAGAGAGAGGTGTGCCGATTGTGGAGCTATTTTGTGAGCTGTGTGCCATTATTCACTTCCTTAGCTTGAAATTGAATTTTGTATTTGTTTATGAAGGAACTGTAAGTTGGGGTCTAGAAAAAACAGATAAAAAACAAGGCTATCCACTAATGGAGTGCTCTTACAGTCGTTTAAGGCCTAATTCAGAGGTCTGTTGTTTTTGATCAATGGCTGATTTTTTTATACCGAAGTATCGCGATACACGGGTATTTATAGTTAAGTTTATTTTTTGATCAGGTCTCTCTGTATTTGCCATGTTGTTTTAGTTTAATTTGAGGTGCTAATTTACTAAATGTAAATTTTAGTGCCTCTTTCCATTGCAACTTATGCTTCGTGTTGTTTTTGGCCTCGATTTAATTCTTTCTACGTCTTGCCAATACTTCGTGGTTAATTTTTTATTAAATAAATTTCAAGTTTATTCATTGTTTTTGCTTGTTTTCCAATGTTTTAAATATTTCTTTTTCTGTTAGAAGGTGGTATAGTCCCACGCAGATATCCGCATTGATTAAGACTAGCGGGATGTGAATAACTCCGTTGATACGAGTTTTTTTGTCTTAATCGCGCCATGTTTCGTGAGCAGAGTGAGGGTATGTAAGTAGTATTGTGGGCTGGTGTTTATGAGACCTT
>JAJFHW010000249.1 GCA_021775385.1 Hyphomicrobiales bacterium
ACTAAGCCTGAGATTGTTAAAGAAACCTTTCGGTTCCCCTTACGAGCGGTTGTCGCTTCAAGTACAGCAACCCGCTCTTCTAGATCAGCACAGCAATCACCACCAAGATCAGCAGCGTAAGCTCCGCTAGCTAGTGAGCTGCTTAGCAATAAAGCAGCTGACGGTATTAATAGTTTTTTGAACATTTTTGTCCCCCAAAGTTGTTTAAGTAAAATAACAGTAATTACAGTTCACCTGACTTCAACGCCTTGCCGAGATACTCAGCTTGACGAATTGCAAGTGCAACGATTGTTAAGGTAGGATTTTCAGAGCCACTAGAAGTGAACTGACTACCGTCTGAAACAAATAGGTTCTTCACATCATGTGCTTGCCCCCATTTGTTAACTACACCATCACGAGGTTTTTCACTCATGCGGTTGGTGCCCATATTATGACTGGCTGGATAAGCAGGAAGATTGTAAATTTCCTTTGACCCAACCGACTCATATATATTCTTCATGGTTTTATATGCATGGTTCGTCATGTTCACATCATTGATGTGAGGTGTTTTTGCAACCACTGACGCAGGCAAACCATATTTGTCTTTTTCTGTTTTATGGAGTGTGATCCGATTTTGAGATTGGGCTAAATCTTCACCACAAATCCAAACACCTGACATGTACTTGTATTTTTCGAGAGCCTCTGCAACACCACGCCCCCATCCAGTAGGACCTGGCACAAGGAATGCAGAAAGGAATGGTAATCCAAGAGAGAGTTTTTCAAGCATATAACCACTTACAAAACCCCGACTAGGATCGTTATGAGATTGATCAGAAACTAATCCAGCAACAGAAGTGCCACGATGCATATTCACCGGTTCAGGCATAACACCATAAACACCAGCAGTAGTATGACACATATAATTGCGCCCAACTTCGCCAGAGGAATTCGCCAATCCATCTTTAAACATGCTAGATTCGGAGTTAAGCAAAAGACGTGGAGATTCAATAGAGTTACCCGCCACACAAACAACACGAGCTTTTTGTTTATGTATTTTACCATCAGCATCAACATAAACAACACCATTAACTTTACCTGTTTTGTCATGCTCTATTTTCAAAACCATGCTATTAGGCCGAACCTCACACTTACCGGTTTTCTCAGCAAGTGGTATTTCTCTATACATGGTTGACCATTTCGCACCAATTTTACAACCTTGCATACAAAAACCGATTTGCTGACAAGCAGGACGACCATCACGATCAACTGAGTTAATCGCCATGGGCCCGGAGGAAATTTCGTTCATTCCCATTCGGCGTGCACCTTCGGCAAGTACCCGAAAATCATTATTCCATGGAAGGTGTGGCATTCCTGTTGTTTTGCCAGTTACACCCATCCTCATCTCAGCCTGAGCATAATAAGGTTCAAGCTCTTTTAGGCTAATTGGCCAATCAAGGATATTGGCACCTTTTATTTCACCGTGAGTTGTCTTGGTTTTAAATTCAAATTCTTGAAGTCTTAAAGCAACACCTGCCCAGTGAACTGTAGAACCACCAACACCTTTCACAATCCATGCTGGAAGAGTTGGGTGGTTTTTTGCTCCATGCCAACCACCGGAAGAGTAGCGTTTATCAAGCCAAGAGATTTTAGAGAACATACTCCATTCATCGTTCTCAATATCATCCAAAGTAAACCTTTTACCGGCCTCTAAAACAACGGAACGAATGCCTTGCTGGGCGAGCTCATTTGCAAGTGTGCCACCACCCGCTCCAGAACCAACAATCACGACTAAGCTGTCATCATTTAAATCAAATTTAGTCGCCATTATTTTTTATCTCCCTTAACGCGAGGATCTTGAGGAAGCCATGTCATGTCGCTAAAACCGCGATCGATATAGCCGCCCTGCTCCCAGGAAGATCCCTCGTAACCAAACTTGGGAAATAGTTTGACGTTGTTGTAGAGCCCAAAAAGAAGACCCCCACGAATTTTTTGAAAAAACGCACCTTCTTCTATGCGACGCAACATAGCTTCTCTGGCGCCATAGGAAGAAATCTTCACATAAGGCTGACCATGAGTAGCCTTAGAATCTTTATTCAGCGCTGACAGACCAACCAACAAAGTTGACCTTAAAACTTCATCAGTACTAGTTTCTTTTAAAATCCCATCAACAACTTCAATGTATGGTTCATCATCAAGAAAATCATCATGAGGATAAATATCTTTAGCAATCTGGATTAAAAAAGTTCTGTCTTCATCTTTAAACACAAAAGGTTTAGGAGCATTTGCCAATGTACTCGTGATCGGACCGGCAACTGTTAATCCTAAAAATGCAGATGAACTAAAAAGCCCCTTTAAGATCTGACGTCTATTGAGTTTATTAGTAATAAAATTTATTGAAATTCTAGGAATTAAATTTTCCCAATTAAAAATCATATCCACCCCTCATTATTCTTAAAGATTCATGCTAAATTCAGTTTTCAAACTCATGTTTTGCTTAATTTGTTTTTGTATTTCGCTTGAAAACCAAAATAACTTTATTTTTTCGTATGACAGAAAACAGCCTTGTACTCACCTACGTCGAATAATTGCATACCAATGAGAGAAGCAAAGCACATGCCAAAAGCTGTTTTGTGAGTTGATCCATGAGGGAGGGAGAAAAAATAAACGAATTTTTAACAAAGATTTCAATGAACTAATCAAAATAAATAGTGACAATTGAAAATTGTTTTTTTTCAAAAAAAGAAAATTCAATCCATAAAAAACAAAAAAAGTGAAGCACAGATGAACCAGTAGTAGCGACACTAGTTTCAGCCGCAATAATATAAAAAACGAATGACTTCACTTCTTAAAAAAATATCTAAAATAATTCATTCGGTATCAAAGTTTCATCATCAACCAAACTGATGCTATAAACCATAAAACAAGAAAGTTAGTACTTTTGACCAAGTTGGATTGATATAGAGTGTCAAACTATGTAATTTATATGTAATTTAAAAATGGATAGGTAAGTGAGTAAGTAGATAAACAGATCAATTTTATTTCTTAGAAAGGTTACGCCACATGGGAGACGAGCTTGCATACCAAGATCATAGAGATTTAATTGTCAAAACTTCTTGGCGTCGCTGCAAAAACCAATTCCAGTTAGATAGAGAATCCAGCAAACCTATTGACACCTTGTCAGAAAATGAAGTGAAGCAAAGACAAAACACTCTCCATCATTTTCTTGAACATAGTGGAGATGTTATCAACTCAGTAAGGCACCTCGCAAAACAAAGTGATTATTGCGTACTTTTATCCGATGGCACCGGTGTAGCTGTAAATGAGTTCGCAGATACCTTAGAGAGTTCTGAATGCAGAGACCGCGGTCTAATAAGAGGGTCAATTTGGAAAGAAAATAGTATTGGCACAAACGGCATCGGCACATGTCTAGCAAGCAGGCAATGCACAACCATCAGTGGCTCAGAACACTATACAGATAATCTTAAAAACTTCACGTGCACAGCAGCTCCAATTTTTGATACAGATGAAAAAATTATTGGTGCAATAAACATTTCTCGCTTGGTTTCTGAAGATTATGTAGAAAGTTTTTTCACACACAGTTTCATACAAGAAGCAGCAAAACAAATTAGCGCAAATATATTTTTATCTTCATTTAAAGATATGAATATCATTTCTTGTTCTCCTTTTTCCAATGTATCCCTTTATGAATCCAAAGCTCTGTTGGCCTTTGATGATAACGGCATTATTCAAGGAGCAACAAAAGACTGTTTAGAAATCCTCGGTGAATTAGAATTGTTTAACCTAGTTGGACAATCACTGGAAACTGTCATCCCAGAACCCGTAGAAAGAATTTTTTCAAAACAAAAGATTTTTTTAGAAATTAAAGAAGGTCCAATGGCCACTAATTTCGTAAAAGGTCTGCACATCAGTTCAAATTTAGCTTCCGATGATTCCCCGCCTATTCTACGAAAGAAAAACCCTGGCAAAAAAATGGTGATCAAAAGTAATTCGATCGATGAGAATGAAAAATTTGAAGAGTTTACAGGGACCGAAAAAACGGTTCAGCGCTGCGTTGAAATCGGCAAGCGGCTGATCAATAAAAACATCCCCTTACTTTTATTGGGAGAAACAGGAGTTGGTAAAGACACTCTAGCAAAACTTCTACATGAAACCAGTGACAGAAAAGATCAACCTTTCGTTGCCCTTAACTGTGCGGCAATACCTCCGTCTCTGATGGACAGCGAGCTTTTTGGATACATGCCTGGCACATTCACTGATGGCCTAAAGGACGGAAAAAAAGGTAAAATCCTTGCTAGTAATAAAGGCACTTTATTTCTCGATGAAATTGGAGATATGCCAATAAATCTACAGGCACACCTTTTAAGAGTTTTAGAAGAAAGAGAAGTGACCCCTTTAGGCGCAGTTGAGCCAATTCCAGTAGATATAAAAGTAATTTGTGCCACCCATAAAAATATAACAGATCTCATAGAACAAGGCTTGTTCAGACAAGATCTATTGTATCGTATTAAGGGTGCAGAAATAACATTACCGCCGTTACGAGAAAGAACAAACTTACAAGAAATTATTCATAATATTTTATCATTGGAACGAATTGAAGAAGATAAAAACATTACGATTTCCAAAGAGGTTATGAATATATTTGAATCTTACTCATGGCCCGGAAACATCAGAGAACTTAAAAGTGTTATCCGGTACGCTTTATGTTTTTGCGACAGTAAAACAATCATGGAAAACGACCTTCCAGAACAATTGCTCCAAACATTCAATTCTGGCTCAATTGAGAATAATAGTAGTTTTACAAATGAAATAGAAACTCAAAAAAACAATCAGTTTTCATTCGAAGCTACAAGATCATCAAGTGAAGCAAAAATACTCCACAACATTCTGATCAGAAACAATTGGAACATAACAACAACCGCAGAAAAATTGGAAATTAGCCGATCAACTCTGCATCGTAAAATTAAAAAATATGGAATTATTGCTCCTAATAAACTGGGAGAATAATCCCACTACTGAGGTAAGTCGCTAGAACAATAAACTTACATCGGCAATAAAACACTATGATGAATTCACTAAAAACAACATGTCGCAAAGCTGCGACATAAGAAGCGTTTCAGTGTCTAGCTAATCCCTCTCGAAAAACATCAAAGCCAATAAAAACAAGCACTTATTAATATGGCACGCTCCATGCTGTAACAACT
>JAJFHW010000250.1 GCA_021775385.1 Hyphomicrobiales bacterium
CGCGATGGGCTGAAACCGGTGCACAGGCGGCTATTATACGCCATGCAGCAGCTAAGACTAGACCCAGAAGGCGGTTATAAGAAGTGTGCCCGCGTTGTGGGTGACGTTATGGGTAAATTTCACCCGCACGGCGACCAGGCGATTTATGATGCCATGGTGCGCTTGGCGCAGACGTTTTCTGTGCGATATACGCTTGTTGAAGGCCAGGGTAACTTTGGTAACGTGGACGGCGATAACGCCGCTGCTATGCGTTATACAGAGGCGAAGATGACAGCAATGGCCATGGCGTTGTTAGATGGCATCAAAGAAGACACGGTTGATTTCAGAGAAACCTATGACGGCCAGGAAGAAGAGCCCGTTGTGCTCCCGGCCAGTTTCCCTAATCTTTTAGCCAACGGCTCATCAGGCATTGCGGTGGGCATGGCAACAAACATCCCGCCACATAATGTGGAAGAGCTTTGTAATGCAGCGCTGCACCTTATTAAATTCCCAAATGCATCGACTAAAAAGTTAGTTGAATTTATCCCAGGACCAGATTTTCCAACCGGCGGCGTGATTGTTGAGAAACAAGAGGCAATTATCGATGCTTATGAAACTGGGCGCGGGGGCTTTCGCGTAAGAGCCAAATGGGAAAAAGAAGAGACAACGCGCGGCAATTATCAAATCATCGTCACGGAAATTCCCTATCAGGTGCAAAAATCCCGGCTGATTGAGAAAATCGCTGAGCTGATGTCCCTTAAAAAGCTACCGCTTCTTGCAGATGTTCGTGATGAAAGCGCTGAAGATATTCGTGTTGTCTTGGAGCCAAAAAACCGCACAGTGGACCCAGTCGTTTTGATGGAAACTCTTTTTAAGACAACAGATCTTGAGAACAGAATATCCTTGAATATGAACGTGCTCTCCAAAGGGCAGGTTCCAAATGTACTTGGTGTCAGAGGCGTTCTAACGGAATGGCTTGCGCACCGCAAAGAAGTTTTGGTGCGCCGCTCAAACTTCCGCAAAGGCAAAATTGAGCACCGCCTTGAAATTCTTGATGGTTATTTAATCGCCTATCTTAATCTTGATGAAGTGATCCGCATCGTTCGTGAAGAAGATGAACCCAAAGCGGTGCTGATCAAGACATTCACTCTGACGGATGTGCAGGCTGAAGCCATTTTGAATATGCGCTTGAGAGCCTTGCGCAAACTTGAAGAAATGGAAATCAGAACAGAGCATAAAGAGCTTTCAGAAGAATTGAAAAACCTGATTGAACTTCTTGGCTCGGATGATCTCCAATGGCAGCGCATTTCAGAAGAAATTCGTGAAACCAGAGGTAAGTTCGGCAAGAAAACAGAAATGGGCAAACGCCGCTCAAACTTTGAAGATGCCGTCGAAATTGACATTGATCTAGATGAAGCCATGATCGAGAAAGAACCTGTGACGGTTGTTGTCTCGACAAAAGGCTGGGTAAGAGCTTTGAAAGGGCATCAGGATGACCTTTCAAAAGTGACATACAAAGCTGGTGACGAGTTGAAATTTGCAGTCAAGGCCATGACAACAGATAAGCTCGTGCTGTTTGCTACAAATGGTAAGTTCTTCACCCTCGGAGTTGATAAATTACCAGGTGGCCGCGGTCATGGTGAGCCAGTGCGCATCATGATTGATCTCGAAGCCACGTCCGATATTGTTACCGGCTTTATCTATACAGCTGGTCGCAAACGCCTGGTTGCATCACATCAAGGCAATGGCTTTATCGTCGGTGAAGATGAAGTGATCGCAGGAACAAGAAAAGGCAAGCAGGTTCTGAATGTAAAAGAACCAGATGAAGCCGTGAGCTGTTCAATCGTTGATGGTGACATGGTTGCTGTTATTGGTGAAAACCGCAAAATGGTTGTCTTCCCACTTGATGAGCTCAATGAGATGACAAGGGGCAAGGGTGTCCGTTTGCAGAAATATAAAGATGGCGGACTTGCTGATATTAAGACCTTCCATAAAAAAGAAGGGCTTACCTGGGTAGATAGCGCAGGGCGCAACTGCAAAGCTGACGGCTTGATGGAATGGGAAGGCGCAAGAGCCTCTGCCGGCCGAATGCCACCAAAAGGCTTTCCAAAAACAAATAAGTTTGCCCCTAAATAAGGTAAGAAAAATTTAATATACGAAGGAGGAGTGCCGCCTCTTCGGCGGCAGGACATGGCAACGAGAGTTGCCCGGCGCAAGCGCCGCCCCTCGGAGGCGTCCATGAGCTTCAGCTCATGGAATAGCCGTGAGAGATAAACATAAAAAAGCATCCTCATGAAAATGAGGGTGCTTTTTTATGTTTAGAGCAATCTTTTGAACTGGCTTGTCTAAAAGATTGCTCTGTGTTACAGAGTAACTCTGATTTTCAGAGTTTGGAAGTTATATATTAGAATCTGAGCGTTAAATTTAAGTAAGCGAATTTATAGGTCAAGACCCTAGGAGTTACTTCAGATCATGGGAAGTACCCTCAATATTACAAATGGTGACGGAGCCGGCAGCTTGTTGAAAGCTGCAAATATTGAAGGAGATGTTCTCCCTTGGCGCGACACGATGCAATCTGGCCCATTCCCCAAAGGATTGAGTTTAGAGGAACACTCGCAAATAAGAGCAGAGTATTTCTCAAGCTCAGCAATGCCTGTGACTGATGTCACGCGCGATTTTGAAATTAGGGATGAGCATTTAAAAGCTTTTAACAATTATGAAGAAGTCATCCTCTGGTTCGAACATGACCTGCTTGATCAATTGCAAATGCTTCAAATTATTCAATTTTTTCATGATGTTAATTTAAAAGGCACAAAACTAAGCCTGATTTGCATCAATGAATTTGAAGATATAAATCCGTTCAGAGGACTTGGGCAATTAACACCAGAGCAAATTGAGGCACTAGTGCCAATAAAAAGTCCAATTATTGAAGAACATTTAAAGGTTGCCAAAGCAGGCTGGCAAGCCTTTTGTGAACCGGATCCAACACATCTGGAAAAGTACCTCCAAACAGATTTGTCGTCGCTTCCTTTTTTAAAGGCCGCGTTAAAGCGCCACCTGGAAGAATATCCATCTCTCAAGAACGGGTTAAACAAAACACAAAATAAAATACTAGAACTTGTCGGAAATGGCATCACCAAACCAGGGCAAAACTTCTTGGGGTTTATGAATACTGAAACCGAGTTCTTCATGGGTGATTGGACCCATTTTCGAGAAATCAGCTTATTGTGTAATGGTGAGCAGCCTCTATTATCTTGTAGTCCAACCGGAGAATTTCTAAGCCCACCAGATCATGAAATTGAAATACAAGACTTCAAGGCTCAAGAACTTTCCCTCACGGAGCTCGGTCAAGAAGTTATGGTAGGCACTAGGGATGCAGTTGAGTTAATAAAGCTTGATCAATGGTTTGGAGGTGTTCATCTTGATTTTTCGAAGCCTATTTGGCGCTGGGATGGTGTGGCGAACAAACTTATAAAAACTGAGCCTCGCTTATGAATATAGTACCAGAATTCGATCCGTTTTTTCACCAACCTGTGCGCACCAGACTTTCAATTTTGCTCTATAAGAAAGGAGAAAGCTTTGCAGACCTAAAATCAAAGCTCTCAATTACTGACGGGAACCTTGACGCCCACTTAAAAAAATTAAGTGCAGCAGGCTTTATCGAAAGCGAAATGGTAATAGGAGATTTTCAAAAAAACACAAGACCATATACAGTATATGAACTCTCACCGTCTGGAAAAAAAGCATTTAAGAAATATCTGAAAGCCCTAGAAGAAACTCTCAAACTAACCAAGAAATAAAGCTCTAAAGGTCCTCAGCTCTCTCAACCCGGACCCACTCACCATTAATCAAATGGTCTTGTGGCATAAATTTAACTTTATAATCCATCTTTTGAGAGCCCTTCACCCAATAGCCAAGATATACATAAGGCAATCCAACTGCTTGAGCATACTCAATCGTCTCTAAAATAATATAAGTGCCAATACTGCGATTATGTAATGTCGGCTCAAAAAAACTATAAACAAG
>JAJFHW010000026.1 GCA_021775385.1 Hyphomicrobiales bacterium
TATAACAAAATTCAAGTCCGAAAAAATTGACGGCCTTACCATTGCATATAGAGAAGCCGGTGACCCAAGCAAACCTAAAATATTGCTCTTACATGGGTTTCCAACATCATCACATATGTTCCGGAATCTCATTCCACATTTAGCCAAAGACTACCATGTGATTGCACCTGATTACCCCGGTTTTGGCGCGTCAAGCATGCCCACCGTCGACAAATTTGATTATACGTTCGATAACATATCAAACCTCATCGGCAAATTATTAGAACGTAAAAAAATCAATCGATATGCAGTTTACCTAATGGATTATGGCGCACCTGTCGGCTATCGCCTCTTTGCCAAAAACCCAAAACAAGTCAGTGGCTTCATAATTCAAAATGGCAATGCCTATGAGGAGGGCCTAAGTGATTTTTGGAAACCATTGAGGACCTATTGGAAAACCCCATCAAAAGAAAACGCAGATAAATTACGTGGGTTTTTAAAATTAGACGCCACGAAATGGCAATATCTACACGGCGTAAAGAATCCAGAAAAAATTAGCCCGGATAACTTCTGGCATGTTCAGTATTTACTAGATCGCCCTGGCAACCAAGAAATCCAGCTCAAACTCTTTCTGGATTATGGAACCAATTTACAGAGATATCCACACTGGCAAAAACTATTTCGCGAATATCAACCACCAGCGCTTATCGTCTGGGGTAAAAATGATCCGATTTTCCCAGAAAGCGGTGCTCATCCTTACAAACGTGATTTGAAGACAGTAGATTTCAATTTGCTAGACACAGGCCACTTTGCTTTAGAAGATCACGGCAATGAAATTGCCGAAAAAATATTATCATTCTTAAAACGTACAAATTAAAAAACGAAATTCAAGTTACATAAAAAAGAAGGCCCCTTACTTTGTAAGAGGCCTTCTTTATCAATTATTATTAAAGTGAGATACTAAGCAGCATGTTTCGAACGAACACGTCTTTTTTGTTGCCCACCAAATTTATTACCGGCAGGCTTCTGAGAATCACGTTTTTCTGATTTTTGTTTTGCAGTATTTTTTGCAGGAGCACGTTTCTTATTAGCTTGTCTTACGCCATCAGATGATTTGCCATCACCCTGTCTTTGAGCTTGGCGTTCATTCGAGCGCTTATCTTTTCTTCCCTCAAAGCGTTTACCTTCGGCATTTTCACCGTCACTTCGCTTTGCGAAAGATCTTTTACCCTGTGAAGGTTTTCCCTCGCCCGATCTTTCACCCGCACGTTCACCCATTGGTGACCAATCCGACCGTTTATCGTTACTACGGCCAGAATCACCATGTCTTGAACGACCGTTTTTAGAGCGCCCGCCCTTAGGAGCACCAGATCTAGCTCCACCAGAATTGCGTCCTTTATAACCACCACCGCGCTGAGGTTTCTTCTTACCAGCAGCAGGTCCGTTTTTAGGAACTTCAATATGAAATTCATGATCTTCGTCAACTTCAATCGGCAGATTGATCAAACGTTCAATCGCACGCAAAGTTCCTACATCTTCCGGATCACAAAAAGAAACAGCTATACCTGATTTACCAGCACGTCCTGTCCGACCAACCCGGTGCACATAATTTTCAGGCTCAATCGGTAATTCATAGTTCACCACGTGTGTAACGTCATCAACATCAATGCCGCGAGCAGCCAAATCAGTGGCGACCAAAACCCGAACACGTCCATTTCGGAAGTTTCTTAAAATCTTCTCGCGAACACGTTGACGTTTATCACCATGAATAGCATCAGCCTGAACATCATTCTTTAAAAGAAAGTCAGTTAATTTATCAGCACCGCGTTTAGTGCGAGTAAAAACAAGCACCCGCTCAACAGCACCATTATCAAGTGTCTGTAAAAGTAAATCCCGTTTATTAGAACCCTTCACATTCATAACTTTATGATCAATGGTCTCAGCCACACTTGTTTTTTGTTCTATTTCAACAAAAACCGGATCATTTAATAAAGCTTGAGATAGTTTACGGATCTTCGGGTTCATCGTTGCAGAAAATAAAACTGTCTGATGAGACTTCGGTAAAGCTTTAGAGATATCCATCACATCATTAATGAAACCCATATCAAGCATACGGTCAGCTTCATCCAAAATGAAAGTATGAGTTTCATCAAAAGTAATACCGCCACGTCCAACATGGTCCATAACACGACCCGGTGTAGCAATCAACACATCAACGCCGCGTTTTAATTTTTGAATTTGTGGTCCATACGGTAATCCACCTGCAATCACTAAATGGGCAAGCTTTGAACCAGCAGAAAAACTCGCAATACACTGACCAATTTGTTGAGCCAACTCACGGGTTGGCGCTAAAATCAAAGCTTTTGCAGTATTAGGCAACGGTTTAGATGGGTTCTCAATAAGCTTATGTAATAAGGGAAGTGAAAACGAAGCTGTCTTACCTCCACCAGTGTGGGCAATACCCATTAGGTCATGGCCTTCCATCAAAGCTGGAATAGACATAGATTGTATTGGTGTAGGTGCTTCAAAACCTTGTTTTTCTACAGATTTTAAAAGTGGGGCAGCCAAGCCTAGCGCATCAAATTGCGTCAAAGCAAATATCCTCTCGCGGTTTCAATGACATATTTAAATGTCATGTTATCTCCGCGAACACAGAAAGCTTCAACACAGATTTTTTCGAAAAAGAATCTCAGAAAGCTACCCTTAGTTTTATAACTAAGAAGGGAAGGCGGAATTAAAAATTAAATGAAAAAAAGCATCGCACTAAATTTTGCAGTGCAACAATTCTGTCGCTTAAGTCTCTTATTAAAGAAGCAAAGTCAAGGAGAAACATGAGATTTATGAAAAAACTTTAGACGAACATTGCGAATCAAAAGCGAAAAAACGAATCATTTTACTTAACGAATAAGGTTAATTCGCAAAACTCCGACAAAATAAAACGCGAAAAATTTTCCAAAATTGATTTTTTTTCCACAACTAGAAAGCTTAAAAAAAATGACCGGCACAACAACAAAATTTTCACTCGCACCAGAGTTATTAAGAGACACAATCCCACTAAAATCAATCAATGGAAATTCCCTCTCTCTTTGTTATCTTGGTCTCATGAATAATCAACATTTTCCATGGCTTATCATGGTTCCACAACTGCCAAATTTAAAAGAAATCATCGATCTTTCCAGATCAGATCAACATAAATTAATGGATGAAATTGCCCTTGTATCTAATCACATACAGGTAGTTTTTTCTCCAGATAAACTAAATGTTGCAGCTCTGGGGAACATGGTTGCTCAACTCCATATTCACATTATTGCCCGCACCCAAAACGATACTGCTTGGCCCAACCCTGTCTGGGGGCATGCACCCACAAAACCTTACAGCGAAGAAGAAAAACTAAGAGCAATCAACCGTTTGAAATAATGAGATAAACAAAATATCGATATAAGAATGCAAATTTTTCCTCTTGGCCCACTAGTTGCTTCTATAAAACTGAATAATTCAAAGACATAGATACCAGTACAACTGAAAAACCTCAATCAGCTGCAAAGGAGCATAACATGTCAATTGGTGGAATATCCGGCGGAACCTTCGATTTAACCAGTTTAAAGGCTCTAAGACATGAAAAAGGCGTAGAACTCTTTAAAAAGAACGACACTGATAAAAGCGGTGGCATCTCAATTTCAGAGTTTCAAAAAGCCCATGAAGCAAACCCACTAGCCCCACTATCGCAGGCAAAAAATACCGACCAAGCGTCATTAGAAGAAATTTTTGCCCACCTGGACAAAGATGGAAACGGTGAAGTCGGTATAAAAGAATTTAGAGATGCAAAGCCCCCAGCGCCTGGCGGTAACTTTGCTCCAGATACACTTGCTTCACTTCTACAGTTACAAGAAAAGAGTTCTGAAAATCCATTTCAAAAACTACTAGAAACAGCTTCAAATAAACAAGACACAAATTCTGATTTACTGGATGGTCTATTAAAAACAATTTCATCTGAAGACAAAAAATAAACGCTCATTTTAAAAATTAAAAATGATGGATAAAAATTGAAATGCTCCGCAAAGTTTTTGCAGAGCATTTTTTTTGGTGAAGGCCATAAAATACACACAGCAAGCAACTGAATTTTAAAATCATAAGAGTCAAATTTAAGAGTCTGAAAATTCTTGCTTCTACAAGAACTAAAGACCTCTAACTCACTGTGATATTTAGGACTCTTAGATCTAAGAAAATTTTGTGAAAGGAAAAATTAATCTTTTAGATTCATTTACATAGGTAAGGTTACTTATCGTTATCTTTCAAAACACAGCGGGAAACAAAAATGACTACAGCAACAAAATCAAAAGCAAAGCCTAAAAAGGCCGTCGCAAAAAAAACATCTACCATTACAGCAAAAGTAATCGCAGGTGAAAAAATCTCAGCCAAAAATATTAAATCGGCTAAGAAAACAACTACCAGAAAAAAACCAACAGCTGCTAAAAAAGCACCTGCTAAAAAAGCTCCAGCTAAAAAAGTAGCAGCGAAAACTACAGCAGCTAAAAAAGCTCCAGCTAAAGCAACAGCTGCTAAAAAAGCACCTGCTAAAAAAACTGCAGCTAAAAAGGCACCTGCTAAAAAAGCAGTAGCAAAGAAAGCTCCGGCTAAAGCA
>JAJFHW010000251.1 GCA_021775385.1 Hyphomicrobiales bacterium
GCTCTGGTCTATCGGGTTTGGATATGGCTTTTGGTGGAGCCTTATTGCAGGCGAAGAAGCCACGCGGACCAGTCTTTCTGGATTACAAGAAGATGCAAGAGATGCTGGAGGTGCCGTGGCTGCCCGGCTTGATGCAGTTAAAATTCAACTTGATAATGTTGTGAGCTGGTCTGAGACGCAAATGGCGCGTGAAGAAAGCAGTGGTGGAAGTTGTGGCCGTGCCTCTGGAGCTGGCCGAGGACCTTTATATAATGCGCGGCGGAGTGTTCGTGACCAGGTTGCATCGCTCAGAGATGGTATTTCAACATCGTGGCTTGCGCCAGTTAAAGTAGATTTAGAGAAATTGAGATTAAGTGTTGCTCGTATTGAAGGGGCAACAGTTGCTGAGCGTCAAAAGATTTTTGAGATAACTGCGTCTGGCGTGCGGGGGAATGCTAAAAATATTGCGGCACGCTCGAATGAACTTGGTAAGACAACGGCGACTGAAATGCTTGCTTTGGCTGAGACAGTTTCTGTTTCGCCGGGGGCACCAGGATTTTCTTGTTATGATCCGACGCTGGCACAACGTTTACGGCAAGCAGCAGCTCAAGCTGGCGAACCTGCTGTATTAAATTTACGAGAAGCTTCGTTTAATGAGGGGCCTGCTGGAGTTGCCAATGCAGTGAAGCGGCTCTGGGCTAATATGGGCTCTTATTTTACCTCCCTTGTTTCTTATATTGCTTCTGGCGGTGAGGTGGCATCTGGGAAAACAGATGGTGGATCGAAAATTACTGGCCGGGATTTAATTGCGCTTTTGGCGACACTTGGGGTTGATTTGGGTCTGTTTGCTTTGACGGCTTTGAACCCGCCATCTGCTGGGCCATTGCGCCGAGATGGGTTGGAACGTAATCAAGCGCGGTTGCATTTACCAAATATGACGGTGATTAGACAATTAACAGCAGCAATAGAAACCGCGATTTCACGAGCACCAGGGGCTGACATTGAATGGGTGCGAAAACATCTAGTTCATCATGGGGGGACTTCGTTCTTTATAATCCCCAATCTCTATAGTGTAGCAAAAGATAATAAAGACGAAGAATTAAGGGCGCTTGCAATTAATCAATTGACAGGAGTGCTTGATGATTTGGAGTTGATACGGGTTCTCACGCCTCGTGAGCTTAGAAGAGCGCGGCGTGAAGAGGCGAGGGAGAGCCGGAGTAGTGTTCAGGAAAATGAACATATACGTAATCATGGTTTGCTCTCTAAAGGGCGACGGATGCTTGATATTGTGGGTTGGAGTATCGATGCTCAACGAGACTTAGAAGTTTTCCATCTTGTTGATACAGAAGGTTTAACACCGTTGCTTGCTGTTTTGAATGAAGCCAGCCGGGCAGGTGAGGCAAATGGGGATGATTCTGAAAAGGTTGAGGTTTCTGATATTGCTTCAGAAACGACAACTGATCCTCAATCAAAAGTTTAGTTTGAAATTATAAAAAGAAAAAGGGCCGCTAAAATTTTTTTAGTGGCCCTTTTTTTTATAATTTTATTCAAACGCTAATTTGTTTCTGATTTGCTATCTTCTTTACTTACTTCAATTTTTTTATGTGCGCATGGTATGGCCGTTAAGGTGCAGATATAATATTGGGAACTACCTGGTTTTGTGCATTTGATAGATTTGCTTTTGGCGTTGTGCCATTGGGCGAAATCTTCATTAAACTTTTTTTTCACCTGTTCTGACCATTGGATAATGGTGCGCATATTAGCAATTGATTCAAGAATATTTGGAAAGCCGGTCAGTTTTATTTTATCTTTACAAACTAATTCTGTTTCGATTGTTTTTTCAGATTGTGTTTCCGCACTTGCTTGAGCAGAAAATAATCCAAATGAGAAAATTAGTAGTAATGATGCAAATTTTTTCAAACTTTTCATCTTCATTTACCTAAAACGCAAGACTATGGCAGGCAAAATTGTAAAACTAAATTGGCAATTTTAACGCAGCCATATTTAATGGATTATGTTGTTTAATCCACTCTGCCATCAAACCTTTAATAAAAGAATATGGATTTAAAATATGATCTTTAAATGTTATTTAAGTTATGAATTTTGTTTAATGGCGTGTAAATTCTGAGGCTAGGAAGTGAACATCATTTTGCGAAAATGAGCCTGATTTTGAGTGGGCACCTAGAAATGATTGTTCATTTGTTTGTTTCGCGCGCTTGATATGAACCTGAGGAATTTTGTCACAGATTTGCCATAAGGCATTAAATGCGCGCTCGCCTCTAATTGCAGCCTGTTTGCACTCTTTTTCAAAAATGTAGAAGCCGAACCGTGAACTAACTTCGCGGCGCATTGATTCGCCTGACCAGCTACATTGATTGGTTAGTGTTAATTGTTCGTGAGCATCTACCAAGTTTTGTCGATTGCCCCAGCGGATATTTTTTTCTGGATTTAAACCACAAGGTGATGTTTCAGGGTCTAACCACTCACAGAGATGCTCTGTTGGTGTGATTTGAGCAAAGATGATTTTTATCTCAACATTGGCAAGTGCAAATTTTTCACGGTATTGAATGCATGCTTTTGCAATGTTAGCTTCTGGTGAGCGAGCAATTAAAGTTAAGCTCTTATCAAGAGAGGCATCAGAAGAAATTTTTTGTATAAAATGATCTAAAATATCAAAGAAGTAGTTTAACTCAGCAGTATCGTCTGTCGCTGTTGGGCTGCTGATTTCTTTGATAAGTCCCATTTTTTATTTTTCCTTCTTTTCTGGATATTGGCAGCATGTATTGGCTTTGCCATCTGTTGAAATTCACAATAACAATATGGGGGTTAATGAATGATTGCCGTGTGAACTAAAAGTGATCAATTTTTAAAAAAAATTAGACTTCTTTTTCTGTACCCTGTTTTTTATCCTTTTTGTCATCTGGTTCTGTTGTTGATTTTGTATCTTTTGCAAACCAGTCAGTTATTTTTCCAACAGCAATGTGGGCTAATTCAGGCTCTTCTTCGACCGTTTTGGGGTTTGTAGTCTTTTCTGCGTCATTTTCACTTTCCGTATTTTGGGAAGTTGATAGGTTATCTTGTAAGGCTTCTAGCTTTTTTGAGATCTGTTCTGCAGGTGGTAAATTTTCTTGTTCTTGCGTTTTACCAGTTGTTTGAACATTTTCAGTAGCTTCTTTGGCTTTTGGTTGTTCTGTTTTTTGAACTGGTGCCTTAGTGTTCTCGTCTTGTAATAGTGAGATTATGTTTGCACTGTCTGCTAGATCTTTTGTGATAGGCCCTTCTTTAGTTTGATTCTCTGTTGTTTCTTTTGTCTTCTGAGCCAATTCGTTATTTTGATTCTGAAACTCTTGCTGTAGTTCTTCTTTCTTTAAGTCATCGTATTTAAGGCTTTGGCTTTGCTGTTTCATTTCTTCGGTGATGAGAGGGGGCTGATTATTTGCAACAGCTTGCTGTTTTGCTCTATCCATTGGTTTGATACCTATTGGATTGTAGGAGGGTTGTTTGTTTGCAAAAGACTGATTTGCTATCGCTGGATTTTCTTGAGTTTCCTTTTGAATAGGTTGGCCAGCTCTCATGTTTGATTGAGGTGTTCTATTTGACGTGTGTAATGGTGGCTTTTGAGGCGTTTTTTGTGGTGTTCTTTGGTTTGTTTTGTGGATTTGTCCGCCTTGTGAGGGGGGAATATGTTGTCCATTATAAGATGTTCCCTGCTGTACTGGGTTTTGTCTATTATTATGGAATGCTGTGTTCTGAAATGTTGCGGGGGCAATGACATTGTTATGAGCCTCATGAGATTGAGGTTGGCCCTTTTCGCCAACTTTTCTCAGCATACGCGGTAATTCCATTACAGATTCATCTTGCTGCCCCTCTATGTAAGAGTGAGTGTTTACAATTGTTTGATCTTTAAGGTTTTGACCATTTTCGTCAAAGAGGCTTGTTTCATCAAAGAGGCTGGCGAAATTAGCTGACTTTTCATCTTTCAATGATCCGACTTTTTGCTCAGCTTCTGGGGTGTATTTTTCTAAGGTGCGTTGGTTCGCATTTGCGATTGCAACATCTTTGGCTGCTCCCATCACAGCATCAAGTACGATGTTGGACCAGGCACCATCTCTGAATTTATAAAGACGGAAGGCGCGATGCTCGGAAAATGAACTGCCCATCTTTTTTAATTTGCTTCTGATGATGAAGGTTGGTGGAATGATGGCTCTATCTACGATGCCACGTCCTTCAAGGCTGACAAACAGGTTGGCCAAATATTGCGCCTGTATATCATTGGAAGCTAGGGGAATAGCGACATAATAATGACCGCCCCAATCAAATACGACATGCTGGAAGAGGCTGAATTCTTCTCTGATGCCAGCAAAGTGTGTGGCATGGAAACTTGATAGAATGCCGCTGATTGGGCCGTCTCTGGCTTCTTTCATTACTGGGACCAAAGATTTTAAGCGATCCATTGGGCGATTGATAGAGACCAACAATAGACAAAAATCGACAAAAACAGCGATGGCGAGAGGAATGTAATCTCTGTCGTTTAAACCAGCTTGCACATTTGTAAGCTGTAAGGGTGGTTTTTTACCATTGACAGAGCGAACGGCTTTTTGGCGAGCTTCTCTGATTTCGTCTTCGCTTGGTGGCATTTTTAGAACCATCAGGCCTTTTAATGTTGAGGCCAGGCGTCGGAAAGCTTCTATAGTTGCTTCTGATCCTTCAACTGCTGCGATTTTGGGTTTCCCTAGAAGAGGTAATTGGTCAAAGGCTTGAACAACGCCTCGTAGTGCAGATTGAAGTTGATTGTCTGGGCACTTAAACGTTCCGCCTTTGTCATCAGGGAATTGGGTTTTAGTTGAGCGTTCAGCCAAACTGTTACGAATAGATTTTAGCTGTGGGTCAGTTCTGAAGGAATTAAACCGAGTGATTGTCAGGTCTAATCTTTGGTTCAAACTTTTCATAAAGGCATTTCTTGTGCCGGTTGCTGGGTCTACCGTTGAGGGGTGACGGGACGCAATTTTGGCCATATCGCCATTAAGTTGTTTGATTTCAGTGGCAACCGTTTGAGCTCGCCTTGTGACGAAGTCGCCAGCAAATGAGAAACTTTTTGCATCATTGTCTCTTAAGCGTCGTCTTGGTCCATCGCCTGGGCGAGAATTTGGGCAGCTATTGCCTTTTGTGCGCTCTTCATTTGCTTTTTGAAGCGAGAGTGCTGTGAGGGTTGTAAGAGTGCTTTCTAATTGTTCTAACCTTGATTGCCCAGCTTGCAGTGAGCCTTGAACTTGTCCTACTGCACTTTCAGCTGATCTTGTTGCTTCAGAACGGCTTTCTAAAAACTTCCAATAGAAGCCAAAGCCGAAGCCGATAGAAATAAGAGTTAGAAATAAATAACCGAAAATGAAGACGGTTCTTAATAACCAATTTAAGGGTGCAAAAAGTTGATCAAGGATATAGACGATCATCAGCATGAGCATAGCAACGGCAAAACCGATTGCTAATTTATAGGTGACACCGATATCACCTGAATTGGCTGTGATGAGTTCTAAGAGACCAGAATAAGTTGAGACCCATGACAGTGTGCCAAGGCCAATAATAAGGAGCATTTTTTTGATATCGATTGGGGTCTTTTGTTCATCTACATCTTTGAACATTCGCTCCAGTTCACTGGTGCTTGAGGAAAGTCGTTGATAAACACCGGTGTTTTTAATCATATCACTCATTATCGAATTTACCCTTAAAGTCGATTTTACACTTGAAGCTGGTTAGTCGTAGTCAAACTTTTAATTTATGTGATCCATCTATCTTTCATCATTGGATCTGAATTCAACATGAATGGTGGATGATGCATTTTTCTTATGCGTAAATTCTCATTTTCTTAGCGGTACCTAAAATCTATTGATGACCTTTTGAGTTGGTCATGTGTCTGATTTTGTCATTTTTGAGATGGCTTCGATTTCTATCTCTTTATCCTCAATACCTTCTGTAGCCGCCATATTTTTTGTAAATCCTACCGGTAGATTTGTTTTCTTACCGAGTTTTGACGACCGTCCTAACTTATTGAATAACATTCAATTTAAGTCTTGGAACGACCTCTCAAAGTTATGGCTCTCAAATTTATTGAGAGCCAAAGCCTAGAATTTTTGGTGACAATTCCTTTTTGTTAAGGTTTTGTTTACCAATTCTTTGGGGCTGAAATTGGGCTTTTGGGGTGTTGGGTCTGTTTTAAGAGCTTTAGGTAAGATGGCTTTAAACAGTATTTGGAGGAATAGTGCTGTTGCTACGGGACAATATGAAGTGCAAATAAAAATGATCTAGCGTTTTTTATTTTTTGCGAAGCCACCAAGGGATAATAGCAATTGTTCAAGTTCACAGACTTCTAGAGTCGGGTTATTGCGCCGCCTTGCTTTGCCCATGATTTCTTGAACTTTATGGATGGCATGAGCGAGATGATCTTCATGCCAGATATTGAGTTGTTTGATGAAATTATCTCGGCGTTCAAAATATAGAGGAGGGCGTTGAGATTTTGCGACGGTATCTATGGTCGCTCCGTTTGAAATGCTAAGTGCTCCTTTGTGTAATTTTTCAAGTTGACGCAAGAGACTGAGAAAAATTGGTGCTGGGTTTAAACCAGTGCTAATAGCGCGGCTTAGTTGATTAAGAGCGGTTTGTGGGTTACCTAGCAAGGTTTGTGCGATGATTTGATCCATCGCTATTTCTGACATGTCACTAAGGATATTGTCGATGTCTTCAATGGTAATTTGATCTTTGCCCATAGCATACAGTGCGAGTTTTTCGACCTCTTTGCGACTGAGGCCACGATCAGCGCCTAAGCGAGATATGAGGTATTGTTCTGTCTCGCTAGAGAGGACTAATTTATTGTCATTTAAGATGTCTTGAATGAGATTATGAAGAGCTGCGTTGTTGTCTGTGTAACAGGGGATCGCAGCTATGGTTTTGCCGCTTTCAAATATTTTTCTGAGCTTGGCTGTCTTTTTTAAATCACCGGCTTCAATGATTAAATCTGCCTCAAAGGGTGTTTCTTTTAAAAGAGCTTCCAGGTTGTTGACAGATAGAGCTGTGCCTGCCGTGACACGTAGAACTTTGCGTTCACCAAACATAGAAATGGTTTTTAAATCAAGTGAGAGACGTTCAGGGTTAGCTGATAAATCATCATTTAAAATAGTTATTTGCTCAGTTTCAGAGCCTTGTTCAGAGCCGTGGCGTTTCGCTTTTGTCGCCAAGTTTTGACTTAGGAATTTAGCGCGCTCTGAGACAAGGCCATTGTCCGGGCCGAAGATGAGGTAAGCATCATAGGAAGATGGTGATTTAATGAGCCGGTCAATATCGCTCGGTTTTATAGCAACCATTTTAACTCACGATAATCAAAGATTTGCTCTAAATCTTTATTTAAGCTTTTTGTTTTTAATGACACTTTAGTTGCCCACCAACAACCGTACTATTCATTTTTAGGTGACAAGCTCTAGCTGTTTCCTGACAGGAATGCCGAAATTCTAACTTGGAGATCTTCAGCTGTTGTTTTTGCTGTACGATCTTCAGCATCACGACGAGAGCGTACATTTGAATAAATTGAGGTGTTATCGTTGAAAGCGGCTTTTGCGAAAGAAGAACCTTCTAAGATGGGCAATTTATTATCACCTACTCTATAGAGCTTGAAGGAGGTTTTTAATTCCAGGAATTGGCCTTCACTGTCACCGTCACGGCGCACGAATTGTGATTTCACAGATTCTTTTACGACTAATGATAATCTATATTGAGGAGCATCTGCATGTCCGCCGCCAGTGAAACGGAAAATAAGTTCATTACGAACAACTTGGCCAACCCGGCCAGGAACTTCTGGAATAGATACTGATTTCAGAGTTTCCTGAAGCTTTGCGTTTGTTTGTGTTGTTCCATAGAGAGGCTTGAATGCGCAAGCAGAGAGAAGTGCGCCCGTGCAGCTAAGCATAATGGCGATCATTACTGTTTTCAAGGAAACAGCTTTGAAGCTCATTTTTTTGGTTTTGCTTTTTTGAGTTAGGGGGTGTTTTCCCATCATCGTCTATCCTGCATTTCTCTTTGAAATTAGCTCAAATCAAATATAAACGTAATTTTATAACTTAATATTACTTAAAAACGAGTTCTTATCTGAAAAATGCGCGATTTTTAGATAAGAATTATCAATTAGCTACAATATTCACGATTTTTTGTGGAACCACAATAATTTTGCGAATATTTTTGCCATCAATAGCTTTTTGAATTCCGTCTAATTCTAGAGCGGCTTTCTCTACCTCATCTTTGGACGCATCGAGGGAAATAGTCAACTCACTACGGCGTTTTCCGTTTACTTGTACCGCTATTGTAATCGAACTTTCTTGTAAAAGTGACTTATTGACATCAGGCCATGCGGTTTTAGCCAGAAGTTCACTATTTCCTAAGTGAGCCCAACACTGTTCAGCTAGGTGGGGCATCATTGGCCCAAAACAGGTGATTAGAAAGCTTGTTGCTTCTTTTAAGGCAAATGCCATATCTGGCTTTATGTCTGATTTTGCAGCCGCCAAGTTGCTTGATACGATGTTTGTGTATTCATAAATTTGCGCAACCGAGCGATTAAATCGCAGTGCTTCAATGTCTTTAGAGACGTTATCAAGGGCTTTATGGGCCGCTTTTCTAAGCTCTAAAGCTTTATCTGAGAACTCAGCCGGTTCTTTATATGTTTCATCACCTAATAATGTTTTCACATCGCAGACTACACGCCAAAGCCGTTGAACAAAACGGCCAGCGCCTTCAACGCCAGCTTCTGTCCATACAACATCGCGTTCAGGTGGGCTATCTGACAATACGAACCAGCGGGCTGTATCTGCACCATAATGACCTAAAATATCATCTGGATCGACAACGTTGAGCTTGGATTTTGACATTTTCTCAACGGAGCCGATTTTAACTGGTTTGCCAGTTTCAAGTTCTGTTGCAACGCGCTTGCCGTCATTGTCTTCTATACGAATGTCAGCGGGAGAAATCCAATCGCCGTCTTCGGTTTTATAGGTTTCATGGTTGACCATGCCTTGGGTGAAGAGGCCTTTGAAGGGCTCTTTTAAACCAATATGTCCAGCCACTTTCATGGCTCTTGTGAAATAACGGGAATATAAAAGATGCAAAATCGCATGTTCGACGCCGCCGATATATTGATCTACCGGTAGCCAATGGTCGACTGTGTCTTTATCTGTTGGTGTGTCAGCTTGCGGCGCGCAAAACCGTGCGTAATACCAGGAGCTGTCTACGAAGGTGTCCATTGTGTCTGTTTCGCGCCGAGCGTCTTTGCCGCATTTTGGGCAGGTGGTGTTTTTCCAGGTTGGGTGATGGTCTAACGGGTTGCCTGGTTTGTCAAAGCTCACATCATCAGGGAGTTTTACCGGCAAGTCTTCTTCTTTAACTGGTACTGTTCCGCAGTCATCACAATGAATAATTGGGATTGGGCAGCCCCAATAGCGCTGGCGTGAAATGCCCCAATCGCGCAGGCGATAGTTGGTTTGGCGACTGCCTTGGCTCGCACTCTCAAGGCGAGAAATGATTTCTTCTTTTGCGTCTTCAATTGATTTGCCATTGAGGAACTGCGAATTGGCAAGCTTGCCTGTACTAGTATAAGCTTCATTTTCTACCGTGAAATTGTCTTCATCTTCTGGCACCACAACAGGGGTGACGGAGAGTTCATATTTCCGAGCGAAGTCTAAATCACGTTGATCGTGCGCTGGGCAGCCGAAAATGGCGCCCGTGCCATAATCCATTAGGATAAAGTTGGCGATATAGACGGGAAGTTCAATTGAAGGATCAAAGGGATGTTTGGCTCTGATGCCAGTGTCGATGCCTTTTTTCTCAGCGCGTTCTATATCTTCTTGCGATGTGCCAAGGCCGGCACATTCTTTGATGAAGTTTGCAATCTCAGGATTAGTTTTGGCTAACTCTTCTGCAATTGGGTGACCAGCAGATAGACCACAGAAGCTTGCGCCAAAGATGGTGTCTGGGCGCGTTGTGTAAACTTCTAAGTTATCTGTGCCTTCAGGAAGGTTGTCACCTTTAAGGTCAAAGCGCATTAACGCGCCGTGGGATTTGCCAATCCAGTTGGCTTGCATGATGCGGACTTTTTCAGGCCATTTGTCCAGAGTGTCTAAATCTTCTAACAGCTCATCAGCAAAGTCGGTGATGCGGAAGAACCATTGTGTTAGTTCGCGTTGTTCAACCAGCGCACCTGAGCGCCAGCCTCTGCCGTCGATCACTTGCTCGTTGGCAAGGACGGTATGGTCTACCGGGTCCCAATTGACGCGGGCGGATTTTCTGTAAACCAGATTATGTTCTAAAAAGTCGATAAACAGCTTTTGTTGCTGGTGGTAATAGTCCACATCGCAGGTGGCAAATTCGCGTGACCAATCGAGCGACAAGCCGATCGATTTTAACTGATCGCGCATCACTGCAATATTGTTATAGGTATATTCTGATGGATGACCGCCATTTTTCATGGCTGCGTTTTCAGCTGGCATGCCGAACGCGTCCCAACCCATGGGATGTAACACGTTAAAACCTTTGGCGCGTTTGTACCTTGCTATCACATCGCCCATGGCATAGTTGCGCACATGGCCCATATGGATACGGCCTGAGGGGTAGGGGAACATCTCGAGGACGTAATATTTTTCTTTGTCTGAGTTCAGCTCAGCTTCGAATATTTTTTCTGTTGCCCATTGCTTTTGCCAGATTTGCTCGGTTTCTGGTGCGTTATAACGCTCAGCGCTCATGGTTTGTCCCCTGAATTGGATGTTTTAGACGTGTAATGGTGTGTTTAGCATTAGGGGGTGTTGTGTCAAGTGTTGAAGTTTGAACTCTTTCTCTCTCACGGCTATTCTAAGCGCTAAAGGCGCTTAGGCCTCCGAGGGGCGGCGCAACGCGCCGGGCAACTCGCGTTGCCATGTCCTTCAGCCCGAAAAGGGCTGAACTCCTTCATCGTATTGTTGGTTTGGAGATGGGTGCTTTTAGGAAGTTCTTTAGATTTTTCGTTTTTCTTCTAGCGCGCTTACAGAGGTTGGAACTTTATTATTTAGCCAATTCATTGATTTATCTGTGTTTCTTCAAACTGAGCAAGCAAAAACATGGGGATAAAAATAGTTTTGTTCTTTTTCTGTTCTTTTTGCGCGAATCAGTATATGTTCTCATTATGTTCCTTGCCGCTAAGTGGTAAGGGGGGAGTTAGATAGCATATATTAGGAGTAAATATGATGGGAACTTTTGATCAAGCATGGCTTAGCGGACGTGAAACACCAAACCCACTGAAAGCCACACCACTTTATCTTGTCGATGACATGGCTTCAGCAAAACGCCGTTTTAGCGCGATGGGTTTTGAGATGACGACATTGCAATCAGATGCTTTAGCTGGAACGCAAGTTGATGTTCATAAAGATGGCTGTGTTGGTATGAACGCTGGGCAAACGCAGATCATTCTGGTTGAAGAAACCCACGCGAAGCGGACTATGCCGCCTGAAGTTCTCCCGTCATTCAAACATGGCCCTGCTCTTTATGTTTGGGTGGATTCAGTGGATGAAACGCGCTCGAAAATTGCTGATCCGGTGATTGCAGAAATGGTGACTGGCTATGGTACCTGGGAGCTCTTTGTTGAAAGCCGCATTGGTTTGATTATTTTTGCTGAGAAGTTGAGCCAGGAAATGAAGATGGCATCTTAATTTTGTCTCACGTGCTATGGTGATGCGGAGCATCACCGCACTCCGACGGGCGCGCAATTTTTTCGCTTAAGCCTTCGGCTTGCGAATGCGCGGGCCGGAGAGATACGGAAGGCTTCTTGTAAGATTTCATTTTCTTTTTTCAAAAGTGTTTTGCTTGTCTAATTCAATTGGATTTTCTAATGCAGATTTCTACAGATCAAATTCTTTCAACTCCAAATGAGTTGC
>JAJFHW010000252.1 GCA_021775385.1 Hyphomicrobiales bacterium
AGCTATATGTGTAAGGTAGTTAAGAGAAAAGCCTCCTAAATTGGTTAATTTTGTGTCCGAAGCTTTTCTATTAGTATTGCGTAAGATCGGGTGTGTATCGTGTATCGTTCTAATCATTTTGAGTCCCAAAATGTTGGGCAAAGCCCTTCTGTTGGGCTAGATCTATCTGATGATAAATCATCAGTTCGGAGACCAAACCAGCAAATGCCTTTTACTTCTAGTGTGCAGGGAGTGGGCGTTCAAGCTGGCAATGTTCAGGCAGGTAGTGTTCAGGCGACCGACAAGAATGGTCATGCTCTACGCTCTCTTAGTCCCCATTCTGAGGTTCATTACTCTCAGGCTCAACAACCTCAGCCTTTCTCACAACTTCCACCTTCAGCTGAATTTCAAGCACCCGACTTAGCTGGTCAACAGAGCTTTGTTAAAAATGATGCTGCTCGTCACACAAACCTGAATCAAACTCATCTTAATTCGCAAGAGCAAACTTACACTCCAAGACAAGAACCGCCCAGACAAGACCTGCAGACTGCTTTGGACCAAGCAGCACCATTGTCACTTGCTTCTCGTATGGAACAGAGACAACCTGCACAAGGACAACTTGCTCAGACTGCTATACAGACTGTTGCCGTTCAAAATCAATCTGGAATTGATCCTCAAATCAGCGCTTTGTTTTCTGCAATGGGACGGGCATCTCAGTTGAGCCATTCGCAATTAGCTGCACGGTTACAAACATCACCGGACCTTATTTCAGCGCTGGAAAATGGTTCATTAAATGAATTACCCCAATGGGAAGAAATTGAACCAGTTATTTGTCGTTATGCTGATTTAATGAACATTGACGATCGTGCAATTTTACGTCGCCTAAGAGAACAACTGACAGAACATTACCTCACCAATATGACGACAGATCAACAGTCAAGCGTGACGGGCTCAGCTCATTTCCAACAGGAACCACAACATCAAGAAACTCCACCACCACTGCATACTGAACACACTCAGAGTGGTGCCTCAATTATGCCTAGCTCAGATATGAGTTTAAAAGCTTTTGCAAACGGCGATTTAAAATCAAATAAGGCTGATCAAAATCAGTTCCAACACGGCGCATCAAATGAGATGAACACAGCTCATCAACAGTACAATCAATCTCTTGAGGAGCGTTTTACAGCTCTAACATCTGCTGTATCAGAGTCGCAAAATTCATCGCACATCATTGCTCAAACACAAACGCAAGCTCAACCTCTAGATACTCGTTCTGCAATTGCTGGTTTAAATAATAATGCACCTCATCAAATGAATAATTATGGAAATGCTGGTCAAAGGAATATTCATGGTAACCAGCCTCTTACTGGTGCTGTCGGCCAACAGCCGAACTATTCAAACCCGCAATTTTTGAATACAGCATCTCAACAAGATAACCGGGCACCTGTTGCTTTAGGTCAAGTGAAGGCAAAGTCTAAGATTAAGTGGCTACGTATTTTTGGGAATTTTGCTTTAATAATGATCTTGCTTGTTGGATTTATTAACTGGCAGCCTAATCGTTTCTGGTCTAGCGTTGATCAACTACCAAAACCAATATCAAAATCAATCTATTCTTTATTTGAATTTGTTATGCCTGATCCATTAGCTTCAGTTTATCGTATGAATTGGGTGCATGTTGCTGATCCACGTATGAGAAAAGCTGATAAATTGATAGTACCATCTGTTCGCAAGCTCCCCCGTATTGATTTTTCCAAACTTGGATCACTGAATAATTAGTTTCTGTGTCCTTTAACATGCGCAAATGAACTTGGTTTAAGAGTTCATATTCTAATTTTCGATATCATCTCACTGTGAAAGTTTGCGGGAGGTGCTTGTCTTTTTTTCATTATTCATTATGGTCTAATCTGGTTTTTTAATTTATGTGGCGGCTTGTTAGCTCATACATTCAACACTAGAGACCAAATGGAATAGCGGTTCCTTCACTCAACAATCGGTATTAACGACTGTTCCAAAACAACAAAAACATTACTCGAAGATAGGAGTAGAGCCCATGTCGGCTTTGCCAAAGGAAAAGCTTGAACAATTGGTTGCCCGCTGGGAGGTGGTACAAACTGAGCTATCAACTGGACCTTCGCAAGATATCTTTGTGAAACTCTCCCGAGAATTTTCCGAACTTGACCCTGTTGTTGCGGAAATCAAAAGTTATTTTAGCACTCAGGAAGAAATTGATGATTTAAACGAGATCATCAATGATGAAGATGCAGATGAAGAAATGAAACTCATGGCTTCCGAGGAGCTTGAAGAGCTCTCTGCTAAAATTCCAGAGTTTGAACAGTCCATCCGTATTAAATTATTGCCAAAAGATGAAGCAGACAGTCGTAGCGCCATACTTGAGGTGCGAGCCGGAACTGGCGGAGATGAAGCTGCGCTTTTTGCTGGTGATTTATTTCGTATGTATCAGCGCTATGCTGACATTAAGGGCTGGAAAGTTGAAGTTATTTCTTCAAATGAATCTGCGGTTGGTGGCTATAAGGAAATTATCGCTGGTGTCTCAGGAACTGGTGTGTTTTCTCGTTTGAAGTATGAATCTGGTGGTCATAGGGTGCAACGAGTACCTGAAACAGAGTCTGGGGGACGAATTCATACTTCTGCGGCCACTGTAGCGGTGCTGCCTGAAGCAGAAGAAGTTGATATTGATATAGAAGATAAGGACCTGCGCATTGATGTCTTTCGCGCTAGTGGCCCTGGTGGGCAATCTGTGAATACAACGGATAGTGCTGTTCGTATCACTCACCTGCCAACTGGTCTTATTGTTATTCAACAAGATGAAAAATCACAGCATAAAAACCGGGCTAAAGCTATGAAAGTTTTGCGCTCCCGGCTTTATGATGCTGAACGCCAACGCCAAGACGATGAACGCTCTGCTGAACGTCGCGGTCAAATTGGTTCTGGCGATCGCTCTCAGCGCATTCGTACTTATAATTTTCCGCAAGGGCGTGTGACAGATCACCGGATCAACCTAACTTTACATAAGTTAGAACAGACACTTGCTGGCGAAGGACTTGATGAAATTGTTGATGCTTTAGTGACTGAATCTCAAGCTGAGCAATTAGCCGCTATGGATAGTCAAAGTTAAGCTAGTACTGCTTGATTAATTTTTTCTTGTTTGATGGGGAGTATATTTTGGCTAACTTTCCGCTTAAATCTGCCCAGATTTCAGACATCATGCCGCTTCTTGTGAAAGCTTTTGAGGATGCTGGAATTGAGACAACGACATTAGATGCACGGCTA